>CAZNXR010000001.1:0-20543 GCA_964576815.1 uncultured Caulobacterales bacterium
TCGTGGCCGTCATCATGCTCATGCTCATGCTCAGGCTCCTGCTCATGCTCATGCTCATGCGCTTTGGCGGAAGCGCTGTCCTCATGCGGCGCCCCGCTTTCCAGGCCGTGCACGGCGTCGAGCCCTTCAAGCGTGACGATCACCGTCCGATCGACCGGCGTCCCCGTTGGAGCGAGCACGCCCGTAATCAGAAAGGGTTCATCCTTATGCTCGGCGAAGGCTGCGTGCTCAAGGCCGTGCGCGATGACGATCGCATCGCCGAGGTCATAGCCGAGCGAACGCGCAACAGCGGCGCCGACCGCCGCCTCCGCCGGACCCGCAGGCGGGGCCCCGGCGGCGAACGCCAGCGGACGCTTCTCGCCATATCGGTAATGCTGGAAATAGGCCCCGGTCGTGCCCATGACGCGAAAGCCGCGATGCGAATCGCCGAGCGCGAGCGGCGCGGACCAGGCGACCGCCGGACTTTGTGAGATCAATTCGTAACTTTCCCAGCTGACATTGGCGCTCGGCGCACCGACGCCGAACACGGAAAATAAAAGAATCGTGACAGGATTCGTGCGTGCGCCGACGATGAGATCGACGCCGGAAACGGTGCTCTCAAATCCTGCGCGCGCCGAATGCCTGATCTTGTCGACCACAAGGAACAACGCCGTCGATAAGGCTATTGAGGCGACCGTCAACAGCGCCGTGCCCCGGCGGCTTGCGAGACTTTTGAGCGCCACGCGCCAGAAAGAAGCGCCCGTCACCTGTCTGCCGCCTCCGCCGATAGCGTCATGTCGCCGATCGCCGCTGTGCGCGAAAATCGGGCGCCAAGGGCGCGATCGTGACTGACGAACAACAAGGCGGCCTTGCAGCGCGCGCTCTCCGCCAGAAACGTCTCCATAAAGGCGTCGCGCGCGTTTTCGTCGAGCGCCGACGTCGGTTCGTCCGCAATGATGAGTTGCGGCTCGCCGATCAGCGCGCGCGCCGCCGCGACACGCTGCTGCTGGCCGATGCTGAGCGTCGCGACTGGCTTGCCCGCGTCCGCCTCGGCGCCGAGGCCGAGGCGCTGAAGGAGGTCGCGCGCCGCTTTCTCCGGCGAGCCGTGCGCGGCGCTGGCGCGCGCGCGGCGCCGCGCCGAGAACCAGCATGGCGCGCTGACATTCTCGACGAGCGACAGATAAGGAATGAGGTTGAACATCTGGAAGATGACGCCGACGCCGTCGCCGCGCACCCGGTCGCGATCGCGCCCGCTCATCTGATCGAAACGGGCGCCGAGAATCTCAATCGTTCCGCGCGCGGGCGCGACGACGCCGGCGCACAGGCTTAGAAAGGTCGATTTGCCGGCGCCGCTGTTTCCGCGCACCAGAACCGCCTCGCCGGGCGCAACCTCGAAGTGCGGAATGCGCAACGTCGCCGGGCCTGAGGGCCACGAAAACTCGACATCGTAGAAGGCGACAGCGTTCTGCAAGCCTGTTCCGTCCGGGGTCGCATCTTGGGGCGGCGACCCATCCCTAGAGTGAAGCGACCCGTTATGGAATCACAAAGAGGCCGTACGGCCCGCCAGCCACGAGCCGCCGGCGCAGTTGCAAAGCCCGGCGCCCGCGACTAGTTTCCGCGCCCGTTCCGACCGCCCGCGACCATGGGCGGCAGGCGACAGCACAAGACAAGCCGCCTTAGCTCAGCTGGTTAGAGCGCTAGATTGTGGATCTAGAGGTCCCCGGTTCGAGCCCGGGAGGCGGTACCACTAATTTAGAGTTATATGGCGACGGACGGACCGGCCGCGTCGCTTTATCGGCTTATCGAATCGTTCGCTGCGCCGCCTCGCGTTCCTTGTGTTCGAAGGCGTCCTCAAAAGTGTCGAGGTCTTCGGCGATCATGCCGAGCGCGCGAGCCTCATTGCGCCATTCGCTGACGGGGGCCTCGACGACCGCTAGAATGGCCTTTGCGCGGTTCTGACTGATCCGCAAATAGGCCGCCACCGCCATCAGCGCTTCAATTGTCGCTTCAGGGCCTGCATCCGGCGAAATTCAGGTCTTGAGTTCGGGCGCGCGGTCCGGGAACGGATTATCGTCAAAGGCCGGCGACAGCCGCCATTGCCCGCGATCGACATGTAAGAATCCGTGATTGCGCAGATGGTCGTCGATATTGGTGATGAGAATGGAGAAGGCGATGCGACGCCACAGTTCCTCGATATCGGCGGCTGGCCGCCTGCCATACTGACGAAGCGCGTCGACGAGGTCGGGATAACTGCGCTCGCTGGGTTCTTCCGCGCCGAGCATGGTCGCCGCCGAAACATACATCAGCCGTCCGCCGTCTTCGGTCCGATCGAATCGGCGGATCACGGCGACCGGGGCGCCGTCGCTCTCGACGAGGCGCGCGTCCGCCGCGTCAATCCCGGCCCTGCGCGGGTGGCGGAACGGAGCTGCGCCAGTTCGACAAGCTGCGGCGTTCTTCTGGCGCCCTCCTCGGCGCTGCGCAGTTATCGGACACCCCAGCCTTCAGTCGAAGCGCTGAGCATGAAAGACCGACACTTCGCGCGTCTTTCGATGGAACTGCGGACCTGCGACCAGTAGAAGTTCCAGCTCGATGGCGAACCGGCCTGCCGAGGCGAGCCATGGGGCGCCGTTCTGCGCATTTCCCAAGTGCTGCGTATATCGAGAGCTCGCCTGCCGCACGGAAGTTGAAGCATGCGCCGGGCGCAAGTGCCAGTATTGCAGATCGGGACCTCGCGGCCGGCGTTCGACGACCGCATGGCGCAGATCAAGTTCAGGACGTTTTATCGAGGCCGCGCCGATAGTTCTCCACCGACGCCCCCAAGGAATTGAGCAAGGGCTGCAAGGAGGGACCATACCTGAGCGCGCCGCCGATTGAGGAGGAATAGAGCGGCCGGCGGACCTGTTCCGAACTCGCAGTTCTGACGACCCTGTCGGACTTGAAGAATTGCAGACAACACTCTTCGAACGGCAAACCGGCATGCGAAAGCAGGCGGCGAATTTCGATCTCCGGATTCTCGACCAGTTTCTCGTAATGGACGCGCAACACGCGTCCGGGCGCGATTTCTTCCCAATAGGACATCAGCTGTTCGTAAAGCCGATGGTAAAAAGCGATATCGGCGAGATCGTAGGCGAAGGCCTGCCCGGCGGCGAAGCGTTGCCGGAAAATGCTGACGCTGACATCGAGAGGATGGCGCCGTGCATCGATGATCGTCGCGCGCGGAAAGGCGACGAGAATGAACCCGATCAGAAAGAAATTATTGGGCATCTTGTCGACGAAACGGCTCCGGCCGGAGCGCAAGCGGCTGGCGTCCTCAAGATAGGCGCGGGCCGCTTCGGCGATCGATAAGTCGCTCGCCTCGGCGAAAGTTTCCGGAAAGCCGCCGCCGGCTGCGGCTGAGGCCGACTGCGCAAGGAACGGCAATTCGCCGAGGCCATCGACTTCGCTGTGGCTTGCGAGAATTTGCTCAATGAGGGTCGATCCCGCGCGCGGCAGGCCGACGACGAAGATCGGCGCCGCATCATTCGATCCGGCGGCGCGGGCTTTGACGACATCGGCGGTGAACCCGCGCCGCATCGATGCGGCGAAGGCGGCGTCGGTGTTCCGGTCATAGGGCGTTAGCGCCCTGACCGCGGCGTTGGCTTTCTCGTAGACTGCAAAGGCCCCTCGATAGTCGCCGGAGTCATCGAGGGCCTTGGCGAAGGAGAACAACAATAAGTCGTTCGCATGACTGTCTTGCGCGCCTTCGATCGCCTTTGCGAGTGCGTCGCGGTCGGCGTCGTCAAAAGCGAAGGTCTTGAGGTTGGCGAGACTCCACCATGCTTCGCCCATCGCCGGCGAGAACTGAAGGCATCTGCGATACGCCTTGATCGCCTCGGCGCTGCGCCCGAGCGCGCGCAGCGCGTGGCCGAGGCCGAGGAGGCTGCCGACATGTCGGTCGTCGATCCGCAGCGCGCGTACGAAAGCGTCATGCGCATCGCGGACGAATCCGGCGTCCGCCAGTGCCTTGCCATGCGCCGCGTGAAGGGCGGCGACGCCGGGGGTCAAAACGACGGCGCGCTTGAAACAATCGGCGGCTTCACGCGGGCGGTGTAGACGCATGAGTGCGACACCGCGCCCCCGGTGGGCGGCGGCGGAGGCTGGATTGATGGCCAGCAACTTTGTGAATGCGGCTTCCGCTTCCGCGGGAAATGCGAGTTCGAGGCTTTCGACCGCGATGGCTGTCAGCGCCGCCGCATCACCGCGACGGACAGCCTCGCCGATCAGCGCGGACGCCTCCGCGCGGCGTCCCTCGGCGACGAGCTGGCGAAGCAGCTCCGCGGTCACTGCCGCCATAGCGAATCCAGCCCCTTCCCTTCTGCGCCCTCACGCCGATACGCGCAAAACTTGAAAAACTTAATTTTTACAACAAGTTGAGGCATTTCACCAGTGTTCCCGCCAGGGTTCCGGCGCGGGCGCCGACACCTGCGCGGCTGGACCGGTCTACCACTGGACTTACCACAATATGGAAACGCCGGCGGCTTTCGTTGATTTGTGTCCGGCGGCTGTTCTGAGGTTGGTGGGCGAAAAAGGGGCCGGGCGACATCGTCGGGCTTCTCACAACGTCCGATTGTGCGCCTGTTGGGAGGGAAGAATGACGAACGCACCCGTTAGAGTGCTGCTCGCGACCGCATCCAGCGTCGCGATCATTTGCGCTCAAGGTCCTCTATCGCCTGCTTTGGCGAATTTCACTGTCGCGGCGGCCGCGTCAGTCGTTTCAGGCCAAGTCCGCAATCCCGCGACCTCCGGCAACCTCGCCGGCGCGACCGTGGAGATTGAGGAACTGGGGCTTGAAGCGACGACGGGGCCAGACGGTCGCTTCCGATTCCCGAACGTGCCGGCGGGACAATATACGCTCTCCGCCTCCCTGCTTGGCGGCGGCGTCAGCTCAACCACGGTGACTGTGCCGGAGACGGGCGAAGTCTCGGTGAGGCTCGAAGTCAGCGCCGACGAAGTCATCGTGACGGGAACCCGCGGCGCGCTCGCCTCGGCGCGCGGGCAGGAACGCGCCGCCGACCAGTTCAAATCGGTCGTCACCGCCGACGACATCGGCCAGTTCGCGGATCAGAACGTCGCAGAGTCGCTGCAGCGCTTGCCGGGCGTGTCGATCCGCCGGTCGGAAGGCGAAGGACAACAGGTCGCCGTGCGCGGCCTTTCGGGTTCCTTCGTCACCGTAACGGTCGATGGTGCGCGCCTTGGTACGCGCGACACGGGAACGCGTTCGGTCAACCTCGACATTCTGTCATCGGACCTTTTGCAGGGCATCGAGGTTACAAAATCGCTGACGCCCGATCTCGACGCCGACTCGATCGGCGGCGCCGTCAATCTGCGGTCGATTTCGGCTTTCGATCGCGGCAAGAACTCGTTCTCGGTGCGCGCGGAAGGCGCCTACCAGGAAAAGTCCGAAGACTTCAACCCGAAAGTCGCAGGCGATTTTACGCGGCTGTTCGATGTCGGCGGCGGATCGTTCGGCATCGCCGGCGGGATTTCCTGGTCGCGGCGCAAAGCCCTCTTTGACGACCTCCGCGTCGATAACGGCCTCAGAGAAGTCACCGTCATCGACGATCCGGCGCTGGGAAACAATGACGGCGTCGGCGGCGATGACAGCGCGACGATCACATTGCCGGAGGCGATCTTGTCGCCGAACGCGATCGACCAACGCGCCGACCCGGCGATCAGAACGCGTTTGAGCAGCAACCTCGCGCTTGAATGGCGGCCGAACGACAATCATGAGCTGTTTACGCGTCTGACCTACGCAAAGTTCAAGGATGACGACATCCGCCAACGCGAGGTCTTCAACCTCACTCCGGGCGTCGGCCGCGAGATCATCTCCTTGACGCCGACTTCGGGGCGAATCGCCGACGTCGACTTTGAGAAGCGTTTCCGCTTCACCGATCAGGTAGACGACCTCTACGGCGTCTCGGCGGGCGGCGAGTCGCGGTTCGGCGGCGTGTGGACGGTGAATTATCAGTTCGATTATTCGCTCAACGACTCGAAAACCCCGTCTTTCGAAGCTCGGTTTCGCGAGCGCGATGTCATTCTCGACTACTCCAACCTGGCGATTGACGGCGTCGACTTCCAGGTTCTGCCTAATCCCGCAGCCGGAGGCGCCAATCCGAATAATCCGTCGAATTTCCAACTTCGCTTCCTGACGCAGTATGATTTCTTCGTCGAGGACGAAATCACGGCGTTCAAGTCGGACCTGCAACGCGACTTCAGCTTTAACGGCCGGCCGGCCTTGTTAAAGATCGGCGGAAAATGGCAGGACCGGTCGAAGACGGTCGATGTCACGCGCGGGCGCATCGGGTCGGCGACCCCTGTCAATCTGAGCGCCTTCCCGCTTCAGGACGGAGTGCCGAACTCCGACCTGAGTTTCCTGTTCACGCCGGAGCTCGGGCCGCTTGAAGAGTTCACGCGCGACCTGGCGGTGAACGGCGTGCCGCAGCCGAGCGTCGGCGACGCGATCGTCAGTGTCGCACGCGATTACACGACGGTTGAAAAGGTCTATGCCGGCTATGCCATGGCGCAGTTCAACACGACCGAGAAAGTCCAGATGACGGTGGGCTTCCGGGTCGAATCGACGGTCTGGGATACGGTCGGATCCGTCTCGAACCAGATCAATTTCGACGAGGGGGTGACGGAAGCGCTGCAGGACGCCTTGCAGGCCGGCGTCGACGGCGGGACGGCTGCGTTCACGCAAGCCCAGCTTGACGCCTATCTCGCGCCGCGTCTCGACGAAAACGGCGATCCGCTCGAGGAAGGCGTCGTCAGCGCTATATCCCGCGCGGAACGTGTGACTTATTTCGACTTTTTCCCGCATGTTCACTTCCGCTGGGAGCCGACCGAGAAGATCGTCGGGCGCGCGTCGTTCACCGAAGCGATACAGCGACCGAATTTCAACGAGGCCTCGGCGATCGGGCGGCTGACGTTTTCGGAGGAGACGGAAGAAACCGACGTTCCCGGCATTCTCAATTCGCTGGCGGCGGCCGACGCGCTCTTGTTGTTCGAAAACCAGGCCGGTACGGACGCCGAACCGTTCCGTGTTCCGTCCCTACGCCCGCTGCGCGCAAAACAGCTCGACGGGTCGTTGTCCTTTTATCCGAGCAACGACATCTTTTTCCAGGTCGCCGTCTTTTACAAATCGATCAAGGACTTCATCGTTCCAGTAACCTTCGCCGGCGCCGAAGTCGCTGACGTCGGGTTGACGCCCGGCGACGGAACGCTCAATGGCGGCTTCGATTTCGCCACGACCTTCGTCAACGGCGACAATGCGAGCCTCGTCGGCGTCGAACTCGCCTACACCCAGAACTACCGCTTCTTGCCGGGGTTGCTGTCCGGGCTCTATTTCGCCGGAAACGTGACCTTGTCGGACAGCACGGCGCGCCTGCGCAATGCTGACCGCGAGTTCTCTTTGCCCGATCAGGCCGACATCGTCGGCAACCTTTCAGTCGGCTGGGAAAACAAGGATTTCTCGCTGCGCTGGTCCGGCAATTATTCGAGCGAGCGGCTCTTGCAGCTTAACGCCGGTTTCCTGTCGAACGGTCTCAGCCGCGATGACGGGGACCTGTTCGAGCGCTCGCGCTGGAGCATGGACCTCAATGCGCGCTGGAACGTCACGAACGGCATTCAGGCCTATTTCGACGCCGTCAACATCAACGGTGCGCGCGACCAGCGCTTCTTCCTCGCGCCGGCGGTCGGGGGCATCTTCAACCAGATCGAGGATTACGGCGCGACCTATCAGGTCGGCGTGCGCGCCCGCTTCTGACAAAAAAAGGACCGCCGGCTGCGTCCGGCGGTCTTGCTTCGTGCGAGCCCCGTTCCTCCCGAGGGGTTAGACGCGAAACTCGGCGGCGTCCTTTGGAACGCCGCCGTTTTCGTTTGGCGCTTACCCCTATGCGATGCGTGCGGTGATCGCTTTCGTTTCGAGATAGTTGTGAAGGACCGCTTCGCCCATCTCGCGGCCCCAGCCTGACTGTTTGTAGCCCCCGAAAGGCAGCGCCGCGTCGAAGACGTGGTAGCAGTTGATCCAGACAGTGCCGGACTCGAGCCGATTGGCGATCTGATGCGCCTTTTGCATGTTGCTGGTCCAGACGCCGGCGGCAAGGCCGTAGAGCGAGTTGTTCGCCTCGCGGATGAGCGCGTCATCGACCTCCTTGAAGGGGATTGCGACCAGGACCGGTCCGAAGATCTCCTCACGGACGATTTTCATGTCGGGCTTGGTGTCGACGAGGACCGTCGGCTTGACGAAATAACCCTCCCCGCCGAGCCCTTTGCCGCCGGTCACGGCGCGCGCGCCTTCTTCGACGCCGGACTTCAGAAACCCGGTGACGCGCTCGTACTGCGTTGACGACACGAGGGGGCCCATCTCGGTGTCGGGATCGAGGCCGGCGCCGAGCTTGATCTTCTCCGCCGCCGCGGACACGCCTTCGACGACCTTGTCGAACAGTTTCGATTGCACGTAGAGCCGCGAGCCGGCATTGCAGCATTGGCCGTGATTGAAGAATATGCCCGCCGAAGCGCCGGCGACGGTCGCATCGAGATCGGCGTCGGCGAGGACGATGTTCGGCGATTTGCCGCCGAGTTCGAGGCTGACGCGCTTCAAGTCGTTCGCCGCCGCGCGGACGATCAGTTTCCCGACCTCAGTCGAGCCGGTGAACGCGACCTTGTTGACGCGCGGATGCGCGGCGAGCGCCGCGCCGGCGGTTTCGCCGAAACCCGGCACGATGTTGACGACGCCCTTCGGCAATCCGGCTTCGATAAGGAGTTCGCCGAGCCGCAGCGCCGACAGCGGCGTTTCCTCCGCGACCTTCAGGACGACCGTGCAGCCGGTCGCGAGCGCCGGCCCGAGTTTCCAGGCCGCCATCAGCAAAGGAAAATTCCAGGGAATAATCTGGCCTACGACCCCGACCGGCTCGGGGCGGGTATAAGAGAGGTACTCGCCCGGCGCCGCGAGATTGGAAATTGGAATGGTTTTGCCGTGAATCTTGGTCGCCCAGCCGGCCATGTAATGAAACATGTCGGCGGCGAGCGTCACATCCGCAGCCTTCGCGACCGCCTTCGGCTTGCCGTTGTCGAGGCTTTCGAGTTCGGCGAGTTCATCCATGTTTTCAAGGATGAGATCGCCGATGCGATGGATGATCCGTCCGCGCTCAGACGGCGTCATCCGCCGCCATGGTCCGGTGTCGAAGGCGCGTCGCGCCGCTTCTACGGCGGCGTCTATGTCGGCTTTGTCGCCTTCGGCGACCTTGGCGAGCGGGCTCGCCGTCGCCGGGTCGAGGACCTGAAAAGTCTTTCCGGATTTTGCGAACACCCAATCCCCGTCGATCAGCATCGGGCGCGGGGCGGCGAGCCATGCCTTCACCTTCGGCGACGCTTTCGGCAAAGGCGGCGCGATCTTGACTTCGATATTCATGGGGTTTCCTCGCTTGTTGTCGTTAGGACGAAAGGAGCAAGGAATAAAACTAGGTCGCCGGGCCGCCCTCACACAATCTTGCGCTGTCGCATTCCTACAATGCGGCCGCCGACCTTATCAGAGCGCGCTTTCGCGGGCCGATAGCCGCCGCCGATCCTTGGCGAAGACCTCTTTCGCAACCGCAGCAAGGCGGCGTGCGGCGAGATTCTGATCGCGGCGATTGGCGTGATCGGAGACTGCGCGCAAGGTTTGAGGGATAGCAGATTTTCCGTGCAACGCGCCGACCATGCCGCCCGCGATTGCAGCAATCGTTTCGCAATCGCGGCCGAGCAGGATCGACGCCTTCAAGGTCTTGAGATAATCGCCGCCGCCCCAGAGCAGGACGGCCGCCACGGCGGGCGCATGCTCGACCGAGGCGATGCGCGAGGGGAGTTCGACCTGCGTCCCGTCGCGGCCGTCGCGCAGATACGCGTCCGGATCCTCCATCTGCGCCGGCGTCAAGCCGGAGAACGGCAAGTAGGCGCGCCAGAACCGATCGACGAAATCGTCCAGCGATAATCCCGCGTCGATCGCCTCTAGCGCCGCTTCAATGGCGACTTTCGTGCCGTCTTTCGCAAGGCGCCGCATCGTTTCGATAACGGAGCCGATCGTCGCGCCCCGCGAGAATGCGGCCGCGTAGCCGGCCGCCGCGACCGCCGCCGCTTCGAGCGCATAGGATTCCTGATGCGCCGCGCCAAAGGCGATTACTTCGGCATATCCCCCGTCAGGGTCGCCGGCATTCACCACGCCGGTCGGCAGAACGATAGCCATCAGCCCGCCATTCGTTCGATTGCCGACGCCGGCAAGGCGCGGATCGACTTTGGTGATGACGTTACGATGATGAAAATAGCGCTCGGGCCACCAAAGCGGTCGGTCGAGCGGGAACCGCTCGTCTTGCGTTTCCGGCACCCAGACCTTTCGTTCCGCGATTTCGTAAGCGAACAGCTTGGCGTAAGCGAAGGCGTCAAGATGATCACGGTGCCCTTCATAGACTCTGATCAGCGCTTCGAGACCCAGCATATCGTCGGTGAAACGGCCGTCGCCTTTGCCTTTGCCGGTTCCAATGAGTTCCGGTTTTGTCGGTCCGATGAACTGCGTGAAGTCGTGGTCGGCAAATCTTTCTCGCACTTCCGCGGGTCGCCACCCTTCGACAGGTCCCCCCATCGCATCGCCGATCGCAAAACCGTAGAGCGCGCCGGCGACGCGGTCGGAGAAGCCTGCGCGCGCGGCGGCCGCTGGGGCGGGAGCAAGCGCCGCTGCGCCGATCGCGCCGGCGGCGCTGGTGAGAATGGTTCGTCGAGTCGTCATGATCGGTTTCCCTTGTCGAAAGCGGCAGGGCGCGGGCCGCCGCTCGCCCAGTCGAGCAGTTCGATCGTATGGACGGCCGGGACCGACAGATGCGCGGCGATCTGCGTCAGGCATCCGAGATTGCCGCTTGCGACGGCGTCCGGCTTCGTTGCAGCGATGTTTATCGCTTTCCGTGAGCCGAGTTCGGCCGCGATCGCAGGCTGCAGGAGATTGTAGACGCCCGCTGAGCCGCAACAAAGATGGCTTTCGGTGATGTCCAGCACTTCGTAGCCTGCGGCCTTGAGAAGCTGCTTTGGCCGGTCACGGATCTTCTGCCCGTGCTGCAAAGAGCACGCGGGATGGTAAGCGACGCGGAGATTTTGAGGCGCCGCGCCTTTAAACCAATCCAGATCGATCAGCTCGGTGACGTCTCTGGCGAGCGCGCTGACCTTTTTGGCGGCGTCGCGCAGCGCCGGATCGCTCTCAAAAATGACGCCGTAGTCGTTGACCGTCGTGCCGCAGCCGGACGTCGTGACGGCGATGGCGTCGAGCGCGGCCGCTTCGGCGTTCCAGGCGTCAATAGTTCTTTTCATTTGCCGCTTCGCAGAATGTTCCTTGCCAAGGTGCTGGGCGAGCGCGCCGCAGCACTCGACCGCGGGGAAGCGGACGACGTCGAATCCGCGCCGGGTGAAAAAGCGGATCGCCGCCGCGTTGATGCGCCGCCCGACGACGCGCTGCACGCACCCTTCGAGAAGTCCGATGCGGCCGCGGCGCGGACCGCGCGCGGGTATGGTTCGCGGCCCGAAGTCGGGCGCATCGATCCGCTTCGGTGCAAGCTTCAGCCATGCAGCAGCGCCCTTCGGCGCAAGCGCGGAGAATGGCTGCGCCGCGCGGGCCGCCAGCATCAACAGCCGAAACGCCGGCGGCGACGCCAGCGCGGCGGCGAGGAAGCTGCGTCGAAGCCGGTCGCCGAACGGGCGCGCGTAGGTCTTCTCGATATGACCGCGCGCATGATCGATCAGCCGGCTGTAGTCGACGCCGGAAGGACAAGTCGTCGTACAGGCAAGGCAAGTCAGACAGCGGTCAATGTGCTGGACGACTTCCTTCGTCGGCGGCGCTTCCGTTTCGAGCATTTCCTTGATCAGGACGATACGGCCGCGCGGACTGTCGAGCTCGTCGCCCAACAAAACATAGGTTGGGCAGGTCGCCGAGCAAAAGCCGCAATGGACGCAAGCCCTGATCGCCGCGGCGCTGCGGGCGGTCTCCGGCTCGGCCAATCGCTCGAGAGGGAAATCGACGCGCATCGGCTAAAACTCCTCGAAAAGGCGCCGTGGGTTCAGAATGATTTCTGGATCGAAGGCTTGCTTGATGCGCCGGCTAAGGGCGACGACGCCAGGATCGAGTGAGGAAAACGCCGGCAAACCTGACGTGTCCCCCGCTCGCACGCGCATCCATGAGGCGATCGGCGCCTGCGGCGGTCGCCGCGCGGCGGTCCAGACGAGACCGCCGCCCCAGTCAACAAGGATCGCCTCGCCGTTCGTAACCCCCAGAAACGCGGCGGCGTCCGCCGGCGGCAGCGACGTCCGCCACAACGGCGCCGCTGCAAGATGCGTCGGCGTCAACGGCGCAGCATCGCGAATGTCGCGCCAGAGCGATAGGCTCTCCTCGCCCTCAATGTCGCGCGCCCCGCCGCCGAGAAGCGTTTTAACATGCGCAGTCCGTTCGGCGACGCCCGCTTTTGACCCTTCGATCCGGATCGCCGCTTCTCCTTGCGCGGGAAGATAGGCGAGACCGCTCGGGTCTGCGTTCGATCGACGCGCGGCGGCGAGGGCCGTCAAGGCGTCCGCCGCGCTGTTGGTCTGTACAAGGAGCGTATGCGACGCCGCCGGAATAGGAAGAACCTTCAAGGCGATCTCGGTAAGCACGGCGAGCGTTCCGAAAGATCCCGCCGTCAGCCGGGCGATATCGAAGCCGGTGACGTTCTTGACGACCCTTCCGCCGGCTTTGAAAACGTCGCCGGCGCCGGTGACGCCCTTGACGCCGAGCACGAAGTCGCGCGGGGCGCCGGCGAAAACGCGGCGCGGCCCGCCAAGGCCGACGGCGACGGCGCCGCCGATCGTACCGGCGCCCGCTGCGCCCAGAAGTCGTCGCGCGTCAGGGGGCTCGAACGCCAGCATCTGCCCTTTTTCGGCGAGCGTCGCTTCGATGTCATCGAGCGGCGCGCCGGCGTCGCAGACGAGCACAAGCTCGGAGGGCTCGTAGCTGACGATCGACCGCAACCGCGCCAAGGAAAGCAGATCGCCGGAGCGATCCTCTCGGCCGAGCGCGCGGCGCGCGGTTGTTCCAGCGATATTCAGCGGGCGCTTGTCGGCGTTCGCAGCGCGAATGCGCTCGGCGACCTGATCGAGCGTCGACGGGGCGTCTTCGGCCATTGCTCAGAACCGCGGCAGATGCGCGTGACGAAGCGTCCCGCCGTGAACATGGACGCGGCCTTCCTCGGCGCAGCGGTGAAGCGTTGGAAAGACCTTCCCGGGATTGAGCCTGCCGTCAGGATCAAACGCGCATTTGACGCGCGCCTGCAAGGCGAGATCGGCATCGTCGAACATGACCGGCATGAGGTCGCGCTTTTCAGCGCCGACGCCGTGCTCGCCCGTCAGGACGCCGCCGACCCTGACGCAAAGCCGTAGGATATCGGCGCCGAACGCCTCTGCAGTCTCAAGCTCGCCAGGTTTGTTCGCGTCATAAAGGATCAGCGGATGGAGATTGCCGTCGCCGGCGTGAAACACGTTCGCGACCTTGAGGCCGTGATGTTCCGACAAGCGCGAGATTTCGTCGAGCACCGGCGCGATCATGCGCCGCGGGATCGTGCCGTCCATGCAGTAATAGTCGGGCGCGATCCTGCCGACGGCGGGAAAAGCCGATTTGCGCCCGGCCCAGAAGCGCTTTCGTTCTTCGTCATTCGCGCTGACGCGCACGCTCGTCGCGCCGGCGGCCGATGCGATATCGGCGATCCGGTCTGACGCTTCATCAACCTCGCTCGCCGCGCCGTCGAGCTCGGCGATCAAGAGCGCGCCGGCGTCCGCCGGATAACCGGCGCCCGAAAACGCCTCCGCGGCGTCGATCGCCAGCTTGTCCATCATTTCAAGTCCGGCTGGAATGATGCCCGCTTCGATGATCGCGGCGACGCAGACGCCGGCGCGCGCAGTGTCTGGAAAGCCGAGCAGCAAGGCGCGCGCACCCGCCGGCGTCTTCAGGATACGCACCGTCGCCTCGGTGATAACGCCGAGAAGGCCTTCCGATCCTGTCAGCAACGCAAGCAGGTCATACCCGCCCGCGTCCTGATGCTTGCCGCCGAGGCGAACGGTTTCGCCGTCCGGCAGCACGACTTCGAGGCCAAGGACGTTATTGGTCGTCAGGCCGTATTTCAGACAATGAACGCCGCCCGAATTCTCAGCGACGTTCCCGCCGATCGTGCAGGCGATCTGGCTCGAGGGATCGGGTGCGTAGTAGAATCCTTCGCCGGCGACGGCGTGCGTAATGCCGAGATTGGTGACGCCCGGCTGGGCGGTCACGCAGGCGTTCGGCAGATCAATTTCAAGAATCCGATTGAGGCGGCCGACACCGAGCACGATGCCGTCCGCAACGGGAAGCGCGCCGCCGGACAGCGACGTGCCGGCGCCGCGAGGGACGATACGCACGTCGTTCCTCGCGCAGTAGCGCATCACCGCCCTCACCTCGTCCGCGTCGCCGGGAAGCACAACGAGCAAGGGCGCCTGACGATAAGCGGTAAGGCCGTCGCAGTCATAGGCGGAAAGGCGTGCGGCGTCCGCGATGACGGCGCGTTCGCCGACGATGCGCATGAAGTCGGCGGCAAGCGCCTTACGGCGCCCAATATCGATTTCAACCTGCGGCGGATGCGTCATAGCTGATCCGGTAGATGAGGTTCGCCCAGTCGTCCGAGAGTAGAACTGACCCGTCAGGGAGTTCGAGAAGATCGACCGGACGGCCCCAGAAATCGTCCTTCGCCTCGTCGAGCCATCCGGTGATGAACGGCTCGTAGCGCTCTACGGCGCCGTCTTTGAGAAAAGCGACGCCGACGCGGTATCCGACTTTTTTCGAGCGGTTCCACGAGCCATGTTCGGCGACTAGGATCGCGCCGCGATAGTCTTCCGGGAACATCTCGCCGCGATAGAAGATCATGCCGAGCGGCGATGAATGCGCCGTGAGCTCCGCCTGCGGCGCGATGGACTGCGCGCAGGCGTCCGGTGTTCCGAATTCCGGGTCGGCGACCTCGCGTCCATGGCAGGCGGGAAACCCGAAATGCGCGCCGGCGCGGTCGAGCCGGTTGATCTCGCAAGGCGGGGCGTCGTCGCCCATCAGGTCGCGGCCGTTGTCGGTGAACCAGAGCTTGCCGTCGTCCGGGCGCCAGTCGAGTCCGACGGAATTCCTCACCCCGCGCGCCACGACTTCGACGTCGCTTCCGTCTTTTGTCATCCGGACGATGACGCCGTCCATGTCGTTCTTCGGCGCGCAGACATTGCAGTCGGCGCCGACCGGAACGTAGAGAAGTCCGTCCGGGCCGAACTTCATGTACTTCTTTCCGTGGTCGGACTGGTTCGGAAAGCCGTCATAGATGATCTCTGGCGCCGGCGGCGCATCGAGCGCGTCCTCGATTCCACGAAAGCGCAAAATTCGGATCATCTCGCCGACATAGAGATCGCCGTCCTTGAAGGCGACGGCGTTCGGCCGGACGAGACCGCTCGCGACGGTCACGATGCGGTCGGCCTTCATGTCGGCGTCGCTGTCGACGACGGCGTAAACCTCTTCGCCGTGCCTGTTGTTGCCGACGAAGATCGCGCCTTTATCTCCGCGCGCGAGCGAGCGTGCGTCGTTCACCTCGGCGTAGACGTCGATCTTGAAGCCAGGCGGCAGTCGAAGGCCGTCGAGATCTCGGTAGCCTTCCGGGAAAGCGCCGTATTTCTTTTTGCGCGGTCCGGTTTGGCCGGCGATCGCGGTTGCGGTCTTGTAGCGCTCGCCATGCGCGCGCACGGCGCCGACGAATGCTGCATTGACGATCTCCGTGGTGTCTTCGCCGAACGTCGTTTGAGCGTATGCGGCGATCGCCGCGACGTCTTTGTCGCCAAGATGGGCGAAGCCCGGCATTTGGCCGTCCCAGGGTTCGTCATTGACGAGGATCGGTCCTTCAAGGCCGTGCAGGATGACATTGACGAGGCGGCGCGGGTCTTCGCTCACCCAATCGCTGCCGGCGAGCGGCGGGAATTGGCCGCGCAGGCCGAGCCCGTCCGCGCCATGACAGGCGGCGCAATGCGCGGCGTAGAGATCCGGGCCGGCGCGGTCGCTAACGACGGGCGCGCGATCCTTGCCGCAGCCGGCGAGCGCCAGCGCCGTTGCGATCGCCCATTGAAATTTCCGAGCCATGCCCGTCGCCCGCGATGTTCCTGTCATGTCAGCAGGGGTAACGCCGCCTCGATCGAGGCGGGAGCGATCGCGCCGCGCTTTCCACTATGTGGTCAGGTTCCGCCGACAACGAACGCCTGGAAGGGCGGCCAATAGGCCTGAAGCATGACGAGCGCGCCGACCATCGAGGCGAGAACGAGGCTATGAAGGAAAACATAGCGAAGGATCCGGCCCTCCTGGCCGAACCACTGCGTCGCCGTCGAAGCGACGACGATCGACTGCGCGTCGATCATCTTGCCCATCACGCCGCCCGAGCTGTTCGCCGACGCCATGAGGATCGGGGAGAGGCCAAGTTGTTCGGCGGTAATGCGCTGGAGGCTGCCGAACAGGACGTTGGAGGCGGTGTCCGAACCCGTCAGCGCGACGCCGAGCCAGCCGAGCATCGTGCCGAAAAACGGATAAAGGACGCCGGCGCCGGCGAACGCCAGTCCAAGCGCCGCATCGACGCCGGAATAGCGCGTCAGATAGCCGAGCGCGAGCATCGCGGAAATCGTGACTAGCGACGGCGCGGTCAGTTTCAATGTCTTCCAATAAATGCGCGCCATCTCGGCGGGCCTTGCGCCGATCAGGAAGCCGCCGATCAGCGCCGCGAAGAAAATCGCGGTGCCGGTCGCCGACAAGGGATTGAGCGCGTAAACGGCGCGCTCCGGCTCCGGTTCGGCGACGACCGGCGGCGTTCGTTCGATCACGAGATGGAGGCCCTCGACGGGAAGCCGCGCGGTGCTGAAGCTGTCGAACCATTCCTTCGTCTGCGGCGCGCCCCAGATAAAGACGAGAACGGTGAGGATCAGCCACGGCGCCCAGGCGCGCCTGATCTCACGCCGGCTCGGCTGCGCCATTACGAGCGCGGCGGCGACGGGGGCCGCCGGCTCGTCGAGGCGCGACCGCGGGGCTTCGTGCACCGCCATGACGGCGCGTGGCCGCCAGATTTTCAGGAAGGCGACCAGCGCCAGAATCGATGCGACCGCCGCAATGATATCGACAAGCCACGGCCCGTGAAAATTCGATACCAGAAATTGGAGCGTTGCGAAGGTGACGCCGACGACAAGGATCGCCGGCGCGACCTCAATCATCCGCCTGACGCCGCAATATGCGGCGATCAGCCAGAACGGGACGATGACCGAGAAAAACGGCAATTGCCGCCCGATCATCGCCGAAAGATCTTGCAAAGGCAGGTCGGTGACGGCGGCGAGCGCGATTACCGGCGTGCCGAGCGCGCCGAAGGCGACAGGCGCGGTATTGGCGATCAGCGACAGGCCGGAGGCCTGCAACCGCGTGAAACCGAGCCCGATCAGCATCGCACCGGTGACGGCGACCGGCGTGCCGAAGCCTGCCGCCCCTTCGAAAAAGGCGCCGAAGCAGAAGGCGATCAGGAGAAGCTGCAGGCGACTGTCGTCAGTGACGCGTGCGATCGCGTTCCGAAGGATCGCAAACTGCCCGCGCTCATTCGTCAGCTGATAGAGGAAGATGATATTGAGGACGATCCAGCCGATCGGCAATAATCCGTAGGCTGCGCCGAAACCCGCCGCGCGCAGCGCAAGGTCTAGCGGCATCGAGAAGCCGGCGACCGCGACGACAAAAGCAGCGACGAGGCCGGCGATCGCCGCCCAATGCGCGCGCGCATGAAAAAAAGCGAGCAGCCCCAGCATCACGACGATCGGCGCCGCTGCGACCAGCGTCGATAACCAGGGCGCGCCGAAAGGGTCGTAGACCTGCGGCCAGGTCATGCGCTTGGCTGCGCGATCACGGGGCGCATGTCGAGGCGATCCTAGCTGTCAATCAGGATTGCGCGGAAGTCGTTGACGTTGGTCCGCGTCGGCCCCGTCACGACAAGATCATTCAAAGCTTCGAAGAGAGCGTAGGCCTCATTTCGTTGCAGGCTGAGATTGGGTTCAATATTGAGTTGCGCGGCGCGATCGAGCGTCGCCGGGTCGATGACGGCGCCGGCGTTGTCCTCGGTGCCGTCTATGCCGTCGGTGTCGCAGGCGATCGCGGTGACGCCTCGCGCGCCGCCAAGACCGATGGCGAGCGACAGAAGATATTCAGCATTGCGCCCGCCGCGCCCGGCCGCGTTTCGCACAACGACCGTGGTTTCTCCGCCCGACAGCAGCGCCCAGCGCCCGCCCTTGCGCTGGTGATGCAAGGCGAGAGCGGCATGAATGGCGCCGAGGTCCGTCGCGTCGCCCTCTATATCGTCGCCAAGATAGACCGGCGAGTAGCCGTTCGCCTTCGCGAGTTGGCCGGCGGCGTCGAGCGCAATCTTCGAGCGCGCGACGACGCGAATTTCGGGGTTTGCGAACGCCGGATGCGCGCCGTTCGGCGTTTCGTTCGCCGGATTTTCAAGCGCGCGCGCGACGCTTTCCGGCGGCGTTATTTCATAATGGTCGAGGATCTTACGGGCGTCGGCGAGGGTCGTTCGGTCCATGATCGTCGGACCTGAACTGATCAGCGCGGGGTCATCGCCCGGAATGTCGGAGAAGGCGAGCGTGACGACCTTCGCCGGCGCCGCCGCGACGGCGAGGCGGCCCCCTTTGATCGCAGATAGGTGTTTCCTTACACAATTGATCTCGGAAATCGGCGCGCCGCACCTCAGCAAGGCATCCGTCACCTTACGCTTGTCTTCAAGCGACACGCCTGGCGCCGGCAAGGCGAGCAAGGCCGAACCGCCGCCCGAGATCAAAGCGAGAAGCTGGTCATCGGGCCCAAGCGCGCTGACGGCGGCGAAGATGCGCTGGGCAGCCTCAAGTCCGCGCTCGTCGGGGAGCGGGTGGCCCGCTTCGATCTGTTCGATCGTCTGTGGAAGGTCGCCAGGCGGGAGGCCATGGCCGTAGCGCGTGAGGATGACGCCTTCGATCCGTCCGCCCATGCGTTGCGCCGCCGTTCGCGCCATTGCAGCGCCGGCTTTGCCGACAGCGAGAATGAAGGTTTTACCGCGCGCCGCGTCGGGAAGCCGCGCGGGCAGACATAGGTCGGCCGACACCGACGCAACCGCGACGTCGAACATCTCGCGCAGCAACAACCGCTTGGTCGGATCAACGATCGGCGCAATCTTGTGGAGGCTTGCCATCGCAACCATGATTTTCGGACGCTCCATCGGCGTCAACGCCGCATTTCCTTGCCTTATTCTCTAATTGCTGCCTACGCCGAGACGCCACCGCGCGTTTAGCGGTTTTCGCAATGTGAAACTGGACGGGCCACTTCAGGGTTTGCTGCGACGCAGCATAGGTGCGTTAACCGTCCGTCGCCGCGAGAGACAGGAATTTTGCTCATCAGAGCCCTTTCAGTTTTGTTAGGATTGTCTAAGCTAAGCCCAAAGAGAACAACCGGTCAGACCGGTTCCAATGGGTGGAAGCGATTGGACGGCTTGCTCGCATCGACGCTGGCGGAGGCGGATCCCGATCATACAGGACGGGTTCAATCGCTTGTGCGCGCGTTCGGGATTCTCGACGCGCTCGCCGGCGTAGATGAAGGCATGACGCTGACGCAGATCGCCAAGCTCGTCGAACTGCCGCGTTCGACGGCTCACCGTCTCCTCAGCACCATGCAGGCGCTGCGCTATGTCCGCTTCGACAAGGCGACCAATCGCTGGGCGATCGGAGTGCAGGCGTTCACCGTCGGCGCGGCTTTCGCGCAAACGCGCGACCTCGCCAAGCTTGGGCGCTCGATCATGCGGTCCTTGATGATCGACGCCAAGGAAACGGTGAATATGTCGGTCATGCAGGGCGACGGGGTTTGCTACGTCGCGCAGTTGCGAGCGACCGACCGCGCCGCGGCGCCGGCGCGGCTCGGCGGCAAGCTTCCCGTCCATACAAGCGCTTCCGGCAAGGCTATGCTCGCTTTTCTGCCTGAGTTGGAGATCGACGATTTTCTGGCGTCAGGCAGGCTCGTCGCACGCACCCGGCAGAGCATTACGGACGCGGCGAGGCTGAAATCCGAACTTGCGTCTATCCGGTCAAAGGGCTTTGCGCTCGATAATGAAGAGAATACGCCGGAGATGCGCTGCATCGCCGCCGTTGTCTTCGATGAAGCGCAGCGGCCCCATGCCTCTTTGTCGATTTCGGGGTCGATCGGAAGGCTGAGCGACGATCGGCTCGACGACCTCGGTCGCACCCTGCACGCGGCGGCGCGCCGGATGACGGCGGAGATCGGCGGCCGGGTCGCGGCCTGAGCGCTTGAAAACTTGCCTTCGTTGCGCGTCTTTCCCAGATCGCGAAAATGACGGCCCTCGCCCTTGGCCGCCGGGAACCGGCTCGCCAAGACACGGTGCAAGGGCTGAGAAGAGCGGGAAGGCGAAATGACCCAGAAATTCGAA
>CAZNXR010000001.1:20643-46646 GCA_964576815.1 uncultured Caulobacterales bacterium
CCGTCGCGGCGGCGCTTGTTCGCGGCGGCCGCCGCCGGCGGCTCCGCGGTCGCTTTTAATCCGTGGACTGAGAGCTTCGCCCAAGCGACGGCCGCCAACAAGGGCCAGGTGAAGATTGCGAAAGTCGAAGCCTTTACGGTGCCGGAATCGATTTTCGTTTGCGTGACCGCCGACGACGGCGCGACCGGCTGGGGAGAAGCCGGCCATGACGGCGGCGAGCTTACCGCCGGAGTCGTCAATATCGAGCTGCGCCCGCATGTCGTGGGGCGCGACGTGTTCGATTCCGATCCTGTCTGGGCGAAAATGTATTTCGAATCCGACGAACTGGGGCCGGGCGGACTTGCGAGCCAGGCGATCGCGGGCGTCGATTGCGCGCTGTGGGATCTGCGCGGCAAGCTTCTCGGCATGCCGGTATGGGCGCTGATCGGCGGACGGCATCGAAAATCCTTCCCGGTCTACGGTTCGTTCAGCATCGGACAGTATTCGTCCGGCCGGCAGATGACGCCGAAGCAGGCGGCCGCCAAAGCCGCCGAACTCGTCGACGAGGGCTTCAAGGCGGTCAAAGTGCGTCTTGGCATTCGCGAGGAGAATGCGGACCCCGATCCCGATCCGGCTCTGCCGATCGTGCGCGCCGTGCGGCGGGCGATCGGCGACCGCATTCCGCTCTATGTCGACGCCAACAACGGCTACCGCGCCGCGCGCGCGATCGAAGTCGGCAAACGACTCGCGGGTGACTTTAACGTTTCCGTGTTCGAAGAGCCTGTCGGCGCCCATCATTTCGCGTCGATGGCGCAAGTGAGCGAAGCGATCGCAAAGTCATCGGGGAGCGAAATGATGACGATCGCCGCGGGCGAACACGAATACACGCCATGGGCGTTTCGCGATCTCATCCTGCATGGTCGTCCCGGACTTCTTAATCCTGATGTCAGCAAGCTGTCCGGCCTCACCGCAGGAAAGAAGGTCGCGGCGCTCGCCGAAGCCTTCGACCTTCCGATGTCCGTTCACAATGCGCGCCCGACCCTGCTGACTGCGGCGCATGCGCATTTCATCGTTTCGTCCATCACCGCGAACCGGCCCCAGGAACACCCGGGCTCGAAGCGTCTGACTGAGCTCTGGCGGTTCTTCAAGAACCGGATCGATCCGAAAGACGGCTATCTTTCGGCGCCGGAGACGCCCGGTCTCGGCCTTGAAGTCGATGAGGCGGCGGTGCGGAATTTTCCGCGTTAAGGCGGCTTAGCGATCGAACCTCGAACGGGCCTCCGCTCCGATGCAAGACGCTCTTCTTCGATGCGTGTTTTCTCCGGAACAAGCCGATCGCTTCGAGTTCGATGAAAGGTGTACAGGAATGCGCGCCACGTCTCGATTTAGCCGACGTCGTCTTATAAGCGCTGCGGGCGCGCTCGCGATCTCGGCAGGCGCGCCCGCAGCGGCGCAATCGAGAGCCGCCGAGCGCGTCTCGGATCTACGCATCGCGACGCTTTCTACATTCAGGATGCCGGAAGGCTTTTTCATCAAGCTGACCGCCGATGACGGAACGTCCGGCTGGGGCGAGGTGGCTTCGGGCGTGCCGTCAGTGATTGAGGCGCTCCTGCATGACGTATTTGCCGGCGCCGTCGTCGGAAGCGACCCGTTTTCGATCCTTCCAACAATTGAGAAACTCTTCTACGAAAGTCACGATTCAGGCCCCGGCGGCGTTCTGGCGAACGCAATCGCCGGCGTTGATATCGCGCTGTGGGACCTCAAGGGGAGGTTGTTGAAACGGCCGATATCCGACTTGCTCGGGGGAGCGTACCGCGATCGCATCGACGTATACGGCAGCTTCGCAACCCGGCGGTGGACCGAAATGTCGCCGCGCGACGCCGCGGATCAAGCGATGAAGTTCGCCAAATTGGGGTTTCGCGCCGCCAAGTGCCGAATGCAGATACGCGAATCGCATCTCAATCCCTCTGAAGACAGAACGCTTGAGTATGTAGACGCAATTCATCGGCGCGTCGGGCGAAACCTGGAATTTTTCGTCGATATCAACAATGGATATTCCGCAAAGAGAGCGATCCAGATCGGCCGCACGCTGCGAGACCGATACCAGATGAACTACCTTGAAGAACCCTGCTCAGACCAAAATCACGCAGAAACCAAACAAGTCGTTGATGCGCTCGACCTCGCCATTATCGCCGGCGAAAAGGAGTACACTCCATTTCAGTTCGAAGAGCTTATCCGTTACGCGGATCCGGATTTCTTGAATCCTGACGTCGGCAAGGCGATGGGCATATCCGGCCTTCAGAAAATCGGCGTTCTAAGCCAAGTCAATCAGAAGCCCATCATCTTGCACAACACTCGCCCGGCTATAGCCACCGCCGCAGCATTGCAGATCGCCGCCACACTTCCGATTATCGGCCCCTTCATGGAATACGTCGATTTCACCGCTGATCGGCAAAAATCCCGACTTATGACCGTCAGGAATCCTCCCCGCTTCGAGAACGGCGCTCTGGTCGTGCCTCGCGAACCAGGTCTCGGAATTGAAATCGACGAGGATCAAGTGCGCAGCAAGGCCCAGAGCATAAGGGTTGCGGGTGAAACCTGAGCTTTGCTGTGCGGCGCATCCCGAATCGCGAAAATGCGCACTCTGAATTGTTGACGGCCACGAGATGTTTCCCCTGACCTATTCGGCATTACGGCTTCACGCGACGGCGCCCCCGCACCACGCAATCTGACGAGAATGGATCTGGGTAAGAAATGAAGCCATTAGCCGAATGTTCGCAGCGCGCATGCGATGAGAGGCATTCGATCCAGAACGCCCACCCTTCAGGTGTGCAATGAAATCGATTAGTCATCATCTTTACGCGCAAGTAATCGTCGCGATCATCGCAGGCGGCCTCATCGGCCATTTCTTCCCTGCGTTCGGCGCCGACCTGAAACCGCTCGGCGACGCATTCATCAAGCTCGTCAAGATGATCATCGGGCCGGTCATCTTCCTGACCGTGACGATCGGCATCGCCGGGGCCGGCGATCTTAAGGGAATTGGCCGCGTCGGCGCCAAGGCGTTCGGCTATTTTCTTTTCTTCTCGACCCTTGCGCTCATCATCGGGATGATCGTCGGCAATGTCGTGCGCCCCGGCGAAGGCCTCAATATCGATCCGGCGACGCTCGACGCGGGCGCCGTATCGGGCTTCGCGAACAAGGCGGAGGAGCAGTCAATCGTCGCTTTTCTCCTCAATATCATCCCGCCGACCTTCGCCGGCGCGCTCACGGGCGGCGAAATATTGCAGGTGCTCTTCATCTCGGTGCTGTTCGGCGTCGCGCTTGCAAGCGCCGGCGAGGCGGGCCGGCCAATCACAGCGTTTCTCGAATCCGTATCGAATGTGTTCTTCCGCCTCGTCGCGATTTTGATGAAGGCGGCGCCGATCGGCGCCTTCGGCGCTTTCGCCTTCACGATCGGCAAATACGGCATCGGCTCGATCGCCAATCTCGCGCTGCTCGTCGCTACGTTTTACTTCACGTCGATCCTGTTCGTGGTCGTCGTTCTCGGCGCGGTCGCAGCGGCTTGCGGCTTTTCGGTGCTCCGCCTCATCGCCTATCTGAAGGAGGAACTCTTTCTCGTGCTCGGCACCAGCTCTTCGGAGGCCGCGCTGCCGAGCCTCATGGAGAAGCTCGAACGGGCCGGTTGCCCGCGCCCGATCGTCGGCCTGGTGGTTCCGGCGGGGTATTCGTTCAATCTCGACGGCACCAATATCTACATGACCATGGCGGCGCTCTTCATCGCGCAAGCGGTCGGCGTCGATCTCTCGCTCGGCGATCAGGTCTTGTTGCTCGGCGTAGCGATGATCAGCTCCAAGGGTGCGGCCGGCGTCACCGGCGCCGGCTTCATCACGCTCGCAGCGACTTTGTCGATCGTGCCGAGCGTTCCGGTCGCCGGCATGGCGCTTATCCTCGGCATCGACCGCTTCATGTCGGAATGCCGGGCGCTGACGAATTTCATCGGCAATGCGGTGGCGACCATCGTCGTGTCGCGCTGGGAAGGGGCGGTAGACGATGAAAAACTACACGCCGCGTTGCGCACGCCGCCGCGCGTCAAGGCGCCGGCGCCGGTTCCGGCGACTGCATTGCGCGGCGATCCGAAGACGAGCGATTGGGATTGAGGAGGAGCGCCGTCACTCCGCGGCGGCGCGTTGCGCGTAGTAGTCCTGTAACAGCCGGTAGGCGTCTTTGCGCGCGCCGGTTTCGCTGATCAGTCCTTTTCGGTTCCAGTGATTTTGAAACCGCCCGTGCCAGCGGCGGGGAGAGCGAAAGTCCTTTAACACCCAGGGCGACAGTCCTCGCAAGAACGGGACCTTTTCCGCCATCGCCAGCGTCGCTTCATAATAGGCCGCCTGATGCTCCTCCGTGTAGCGCTCAAGCCGCCCGCCGCGATGGCCGGCGAGCGCGTCAGCGCCGAACTCGCTGAAGATCAGGGGCTTGTCGTAAGGGGTCGTCCATTCGAGCGATGGAACCTCGTCGATCGAGCGCGACCCGTACCAGCCCTCGTAAACATTGACTGCAAGAAGATCGAGATCGGCGGCGAGCGGATCCTCGATCTTGAAGAGCGAGCCCTCATTCGTCGTCTTGTTAAGCGCCGCGGAGACCAGGCGCGTCGCGTCGCGGACGCGCACGTCATCAATCAGAGTTTTCAGAAAAGCGTTGCGCTCGGGCGTGATCGGCGTTTCGTTGGCGACGCCCCAGATGACGACGCTTGCGCGGTTGTGATCGCGATCAATCGTCTCCCGGACCATGCGCCGCGCCAGCGCAAGCGTCTTCGGGTTCGTATAGCGGATTTCTTCCCAGTAAACCGGGATCTCGCTCCAGACGAGCAGGCCCAACTCATCCGCCAATCGAAGCGTTCGCTCATTATGCGGATAATGCGCCAGCCGAACAAAATTGGCGTTGAGCTTCTTCGCCTCGCCAAGCAGCGCACGCGCGGCTTTGTCGTCGATGCGCCGGCCGCCGCGGCCGCCGATCGGCTCCTCATGCAGGCTGACGCCGCGCAAGAAGACGGGTTCGCCGTTGAGGAGAATTTCGCGCCCTTTGACTTCAATCGTCCGGAAGCCGATGCGTTCCTTCAGCCGGTCCTCGCCCGCTTCGACGATGACGTCATAGAGCGCGGGGCTTTCCGGACTCCAGCGCTTCAGCATATTCGGCGCAAGGATGGAGAAGCGCGCTTCGCCCTCAGCGTTCGGCGTGACGGTCTCCCGGATCGCAAACGCCGGAATTTCGATCGTCGCACGCGCACCCGCCGCGGCAGGTCCGTCGAGAATGATCGCTCCCTCGATCCGAGCGCCGTCCTTCGACAAGGCGGCCTTCGCCGACCGGATGAAAGTTTGCGGCGTCTCTACAAGATGAACGTCGCGCGTCAGGCCGCCATAATTCATCCAGTCGAAATAGAAGGAGGGAATCGATTCCGGGCCATGCTCGGCGTCGACCGCGACGACAAGCGTATTGGCGCCCGCCTTCATCTTCGTCGTCGCCTCGAATGCGAACGGCGTGAAGCCGCCCTCATGCTCGCCGAGAGGTTCGCCGTTGAGCCAAGCTTTCGTCCAGTAGTTGGCGCCTTCAAAATAGATGAAATAGCGCTTGTCCGGAGCCGGCTCCGCCTCGAATGCGCGGTGATGCCAGACGACCCTGTCGTACCAGAAAAGCTCCGGCTTTTGCGTGTTCCAGTCCCCAGGCACGCGCAGCGTGGGCGACGACGCCCATTCATACTCGACGAGCGTCTCCTTCGGCGGCTTTCGATCGTTCCAGAAATCCCGGCGCGACGACGGACGCCGCAACCCCGCACGCATCGGATCGAGAATGTAGCGCCATTCGCCGTTGAGACTCTGGGTTCTCCGTGCAAAGACATTCGTTAGCGCGGTCGGCGCCGCGAGATCGGGGCGCGCCCTGTCGTACATCGGCGTCGCCTCGACATCGACGCCGTCGGCGAGCGCTTGCGCCGTCGCCGGAGCGGAGGCGAAAAAGAGTAATGGGACAAGCAAGGCCGCAATCTTGAAATCAACGCCCATCATTTCGCCTTTTCAGGTTCGGCGCCGCGCCAGG
Organism: uncultured Caulobacterales bacterium; assembly: GCA_964576815.1. Lineage (GTDB taxonomy): Bacteria > Pseudomonadota > Alphaproteobacteria > Caulobacterales > Parvularculaceae > Amphiplicatus. Next base: position 26,710 of record CAZNXR010000001.1, read on the forward strand.
TCAGCGGATCGTCGTTGACATCGGCGCCGTCGAGGTCGCGTACATAGGTCGTTAAGAAACGCAGCGCGAAGGCAGTGCCGATATCGCGTTGAAGCAGCAGCGTGCGCCCGCCGCGCTCGCGCGCCCACAGATTGAGAAACGCGCCGCGAAGGTTGGGATCGGGATGGTGCTCGGGCCCCTGATTGGCGAGGAGCCAGTCAACCGCGCGCTCGATGTTCGCGCCGAATTCCTCGCCAGCCCCGTAATCGCGCAAGCGCAGCCACAAGAGCCCCGAAAACGCGGCCGCCGAGCCGATATAATCGCCGCGCTGCGAAGAACCGTCGATCTTGAGCGCGCGATAGAACCCGCCGTCGGGGCGCTGCGCTTTGGCCATGAATCGCCCCACCCGCCTTGCGCTCTCAAGAAAGCGCCGGTCGCCGGTCATCGCATAGGCTTCAAGCTGGGCTTCCGCGAGCCAGATGTTGAAACGCGGATGCACTTTGCCGGTCGCGGGATCGTTCGGCTCAAAGTCCATCCACGGTCCCTCCGGCGATTGCCGCTCAAGTTTTTTCTCGGCGACGTTGAGAAACACGTCGCAATAGCGGTCGTCGCCGGTAAAAGCGCAAAGCTCAGCGTATAGGTAGCCTTCCGAATTCGGCCGCGCGACTTCGGTGATGAGGATCGTATCCGGGGTTCTCTCCTTGTGATGCGGGCTCCGGTCGCGCCAAACGGCGCCGGTCTCCGGATCGACGATGTTGTAAAAGAGGCCTTCATCGGGGAGATAGGCGCGTTCAAGAAACCAGTCGCCCGATCGCCGCAAGCTTTGCGCATAGCGCAGTTCGCCGGCGGCGCGCGCAAGGGCGAAAAGGGCGTTCGCCCCGTCGGTCACCGTCGTCATGTTGATGAGGGGCCCCAGCGCATCGCCATGCGCGGCGTTGACGAGGCCGGCGAGCGGGTGCGGCGCCTTGAATTCGGTCGAAATCCACCAGTCGCCGGCGCGCCGCGCCGTTTTCAGATATCCCTTTTCGCCGGTAAGCCGCCAGGCTTCGATTAATCCGTAGGCGACCTGCGCGGTATGCCAGTGCGTTTCGTAGGCGGACCACTCTCCGCGTAACAGATCATATTCGGTGCGGCCTTCGCCGGTTTTCGAAATCAACACTTCCTGCGCATGATCGGCGCCGCGGCGGATCGCATTGATGACTTCGGCGCGGCGCCCGCTGTCATCGGGCGCGCCCGCTGCGGCGGCGGCGAGGAGGAGCGCGGCGGCGATCACATCGCGGCTCCGACATACCAGGGCACAAATTCAAGATCGCCCATGCCGTTCTCCTCGCTTCTGGTTTTCTCACCCGAGGCTGTTGCAAGGATGCGTTCGAAAATCGCTGCGCCCGTCTCGGCGATCGAGGCGCCCGCAACGATCGGACCGCAGTCGATGTCGATGTCATCGCCCTGACGCGCGGCGAGCGCGGAGTTCGACGAAAGCTTGAGGCATGGCGCCGGCTTCGAACCAAACACCGAACCGCGCCCCGTCGTGAAGCAGACGATATTGGCGCCCGACGCGATCTCGCCGGTGACGGAACAGGGGTCGTAACCGGGGCTGTCCATGAAGGCGAGCCCGGCGGCGCTGATCGGCTCCGCATAGTGATAAACGCCGGTCAGCGGCGTCGTTCCCGCCTTGGCGACGGCCCCCAGCGACTTCTCAAGAATGGTCGTCAGGCCGCCCTTGAGATTGCCGGGCGAGGGATTGTTGTTGAGCGCGGCGTCATTTTTCGCCGCATAGGATTCCCACCAGTCGAGCCGCTCGATCAGCTTTTCGGCGACCGCTTCGCTCATTGCGCGGCGAAGCAGGAGGTCCTCGGCGCCGTAAATCTCCGGCGTCTCGGCGAGGATGGCGGCGCCGCCGGCGGCGACCAAAAGGTCCGCCGCATGACCAAGCGCCGGGTTTGCGGTGACGCCTGACCACGCGTCCGAGCCGCCGCATTGAAGCGCCAGCGTCAGATGCGCGGCGCTCTCCTCGCTCCGCCTGTCATGACGCGCTCCCTCGATCAGCGTCCTCACGATCCCGACGCCTTGGTCGATCGCCGCTTTCGCCCCGCCGCTGTCCTGGATCGCAAGCGTCCGCAACCGTTCGCCGATCGCCAGCTGTTGGCGCGTGAGGAGCCGGTCGATCTGATTGACTTCGCAGCCGAGCCCGATGATGAGCACGCCCGCGAAATTCGGATGCCGCGCAAAGCCGCCGAGCGTGCGTTCAAGATTGGAGACGCCGATCCCTTCGTGGGGCGTGCCGCATCCCCCGCCATGGGTCAGCGCGACGACGCCGTCGAAATGCGGATCGTCCTCGAAAAGATGGGCGGGAAACCGTTCGGCGATCTTGCGCGCGACGGTCGCCGAACAATTGACCGTCGTCAGGATGCCGACATAGTTGCGCGTGCCGACCCGTCCGCCGGCGCGGCGATACCCTTTGAAGCTTCTGGTGATGGACGGAATGACGGCCGGGGGACGCGACCCATGAGCGCGCCGCGCCGAAGGCGCGAAACCGAGATTATGCGTGTGCACATGATCGCCGGCGGCGATCGGCGTACTTGCAATGCCGATCGGCTGGCCGAATTTTCGCAAGGACGCGCCCGCAGCAAGGGAGGAGAGCGCGATCTTGTGTCCTGCGGGAATGTCGCCGCGCGCCTTGAGCGAAATTTCCCCGACGCGAACCTTGTCGCCCGCCGCCGCCGCCGCAGTGACGACGGCGACATCGTCCGTGTCGCTCAACCGAATGGCGATGATGTCGTTCATGACAACGCCTCATTACAGCGCATAACGGCTGTCGCCGCGCCGAGCGATGCAAGGCTTTCGATCGCGCCGCCAAGCGCGTCCGCAAATCGCGTCGAAGCCGGCAGGTCCGACCCGAAGATTTCGCCGATCGCGAGGAACGCGCGAGCGCGCGCCCGCGCGTCTGCGCCGCCTTCCTTCGCGGCGGCCGCCAGCCGGTCACGCATCGGGTCGCGCACGTCGATCGCGCGCCCGCATTCGTCGATTCCCGAAACGTAGCGGGTCCAGGCCCCGACCGCGAGCGCGAGGCGAGTGATCGGGCCGTCGGCGTCAAGCTGCGCACGCACCGTATTCAGCAGGCGCTGCGGAATTTTCTGCGAACCGTCCATCGCGATCTGAAAGGTTTTGTGGTTGAGCGTCGGATTCTTGAAGCGTTGCTGCAGCGCTTCGATATAGGGGCGAAGCGGCATGCCCTCCGGCGCCGGCGTCACGGGCGCAATCTCTCTTGTTTGAAGATCGGCGATGAAACGGTCGAAGGCCGGATCGGCCATCGCGTCGGCGACCGTCTCATGCCCGGCGAGATAGCCGAGATAGGCGATCGAGGAATGGGCCCCGTTAAGGAGCCGCAATTTTGCCAGTTCGAACGGCGCGACATTCGCGGTGAGGATCGCGCCGCCGTGCTCCCAGGCAGGGCGCGGTCCGTTGAAAGCGTCTTCGATCACCCATTGGCTAAACGGTTCGGTGCGAATGGCGGCTTCGTCGCGAAGGCCGAGGGCTCGCGAAATCGCGTCGAGACTCTCCGGCGTCGCCGCCGGCACGATGCGGTCGACCATCGTCGAGGGAAAGGCCGCATCATCGCCGATGGCGCGCGCAAGCCGGGGGTCGATCGCTTCAGCGAAGGCGGATACGGCGCGCCGCAGTTTTTCGCCGTTGCCCGAGAGATTGTCACAGCTGACGATCCCCGGCAGCGAAGCGCCCACCGCTTGGCGCCGGCGCAATCCGGCGACGAGATAGCCGATCGCCGTCGCCGGCGCTTCTTGGCGGCGCAGGTCGGCGGCGATCTCCGGATGCTCGAAGTCAAGATCGCCCGTCGCAGGCGATAGGCAATAGCCCTTCTCGGTGATCGTCAGAGTGATGACGGCGATCGTCGGGTCGGCGATCGCATCGATGACGGCGCGAGGGTTTTCCGGGGCGACAAGAACATCGCTGAGCGCGGTCACCACACTCAGCTTTTCGCCCTGCGCATCCGCCGCCGCGACCGTGTAGAGAAAATCCTGCGGGGCGAGCGCGTCACGCATGTCAGGGCGGCGCAGCGACACGCCGCGGATGCGCCAGTCGCCGCCCGCCGCCGACATCGCGGCGTCCGCATAGACCGCCTGATGCGCCTTGAAAAAAGCGCCAACGCCGAGATGAAGCTGGCGCGCGCCTGTCGCGCGCCGGTCATAGCCCGGCCGCACGAGCATAGGCGACGCCGCCGCCAATGTCGCATCCGTCAGCCGGCTGAGCGCGTTCATCGGAGCAGCTCCGGCAAGGCGAGCGAGAGCGGGGGCAGAAACGTCGTCGCGGCGAGCGCGACGACAAGCGCGAGATAAAACGGCCAGATCGTCCGGATGGTCTTCTCCATTGCAAGGCCGCCGACGGCGCAGCCGACAAAAAGCACCGAACCGACGGGCGGCGTGACGAGACCGATTCCGAGATTGAGCATCATGATGACGCCGAACTGCACGGGGTCCATGCCGAGCCCCTCGACGATCGGCAGAAAGATCGGCGTCGCGATGATGATCAGCGGCGCCATGTCCATGAACGTACCGAGCGCCAGCAGCACGAGATTGATGAGAATAAGCAGAATGACAGGGTTTTCAGTGACAGAAAGAAGGGCGCCCGCGAGTTTCGACGGCCCTTCGAGGTAAGCAAGCAACCAGCCGAAAGCGGCGGCGGCGCCGATGATCATCATCACCATCGAGGTGGTCTTCACGGCGCCGGTGACGGCGAGACCGAAAGCCCGCGCATCGAGCGATCGATAAACGAAGAACGCGACCAGCAAGGTGTAGCCGACCGCGATCGCCGAAGATTCCGTAGGCGTGAACACGCCCGATAGAATGCCGGCGAAAATGATCACCGCGGTCAGCAGCCCGGGCAAGGCGAACGCGGCCGAACGCGCGAGCGCCGCCCAACCCGGAAACTCGCCGCGCGGATAGCCGCGTTTGACCGCGACAAGCCAGGCCGCAAGCATGAGCAGCGCCCCGGCCAGCAATCCGGGCAAAACGCCCGCAAGGAAAAGATCGCCGACCGAAACGCCCTCGCCCGCCGACGCCGCGTAGAGGATCATGTTGTGCGAGGGCGGAATGAGAAGTCCCGTGATCGCGCCGGTCGCGGTCACATTGACGATATAGTCCCGATCATAGCCTTTCCTCAGCATCATCGGGGCGAGCGTGGCGCCGACCGCCGAGGCGCTGGCGACGGCCGAGCCCGACACTGCGCCGAACAGCATCGAAGCGCCGACATTGACCTGGCCAAGGCCGCCGCGCGCGCGGCCGAACGCCGCTTCCGCGACGCGCACGAGGCGCTCTGCGATCCCCGCGCGATACATAAGGTCGCCAGCGAAAATGAAAAATGGAATGGCCATCAACGTGAAAACGCTGATGCCCGCCATCATCCGCTGAACGGCGACGACCGGAGGAATGTCGAGCGCGATGAAGGTCGCAAGCGATGCGGCGGCGAGTGCAAAGGCGACCGGCGCGCCGATAGCGAGAAAAAGGGCGAGGAGCCCGATGAGGAGGGTCAGCGCCACGCAGCCTCCGTCAAGGTTCCGCGCGCCGTCGCAATCGCCTGCTCAGCGGCGAAGAACGCGATCAGCGCGCCGCTAAGCGGCGCCGGCAGATACGCCGCCCCGCGCGAGATCGGGATCGCCGGCAAGTCGTGCGACCAGGTGGCGATGACGAGCTCCGTTCCGAACGCCGCTAACGCCGCCCCGCAAAGGAAGACGACGAGGGAGGCCAAGATCGCCAGGGCGCGCCCGATGGGCGCCGGCGCGGCCTTGGCGATCGCTTCGATACGGATATGAAAGCCTTCGCGAACCCCGGCGGCGCCGGCGAAGAATACAAAGGCGATGAGAAGGACGAGCGCCCATTGCTCCGCCCAGGGCGGGCTTGCGTTGAACACATAGCGGGCGACCACCTGCCAGAGGACGACGCCGGTCATCGCAAGAAGACCGGCCCCCGCCGCCCACGCAACGATCCGGCTAACCGTCCGCGACAGGCGCGTCAGGGCGTCAAACATTCTCCGCCCCCGCTATACGGATCATATCGACGACCTCGGCGATCGCCGGATCGGCGACCACCGGGGCCCAGACCGGCGCCATTTTTTCGGCGAATGCGGCGCTATCAATGCTCTCGATGACCTCGACGCCGGCCGCCAGCACTTTCGCGCGCGACTCGGCCTCGCGGCGGTCCCAGAGCGCGCGCATGACAGCGACGGACTCCGTCGCCGCCTGGCGTAGAGCCGCCCTGTCGCCGTCGGAGAGCACGCGCCAGCGGCGGGCCGAAGCGACCAGCACTTCCGGCGCCATCACATGGCCTGTCAGCGTGTAGTGGCGCGCAACCTCATAATGGCGGGAGCTCTCGAAAGACGGCCAATTGTTCTCCGCGCCGTCGACGACGCCCTGCACAAGCGCCTGATAGACTTCGCCATAGGGGATCGGCGTCGGATTGGCGCCGAGCGCACGCACCATCGCGATGTATAGATCGGAGCTCTGCACACGGATCTTTAGGCCCTTGAGATCCTCGGGCGCACGGATCGCCCTTTTGACGTTGTAAAAACTGCGCGCGCCGGAATCGTAGAAGCACAGACCGATGAGCCCATGCGGCTCCAGGCTGTCGAGAATCCGCCGTCCGGCCGGACCGTCCATCGCGCGCCGCATGTGCCCGATCGACCGGAAGAGAAAGGGGAGAGCGGGCGCTTTAGTCATCGGCGCGACGCCGTTGAGCGGCGCGAGGTTCACGCGGTTGAGATCGATGCCGCCGAAAATCGCGATTTCGAGCGTATCCTTCTCCTCGCCGAGCTGGCCGCCCGGATAAGATTTGATGCGCAAGCGTCCGCCGGTAAGCTCGGCGACGCGCCGCGCGACGTGCTTCACCGCCTCGACAGTCGGATAGCCTTCCGGGTGCGTATCCGCGGCGGCGAGCGGGCGTCCTGCGTCCGAGCAGGCGCCCGCTCCGGCGCAAGCCGCGGCGACGACGCCGCTCTGCATGAATCGGCGGCGGTTCGGCGCGCCGATGCTCACGTCAATCTGTAGGCTGATTTTACAAGGCGATAGGCGAGGTCGACCGCGATCTCGCGCGCTTCATCCTCCTCAAGACGGTGATCGGCGACGAGCTTCGCCAAAAATCCGCAGTCCATGCGTCGCGCGACGTCATGGCGAGCGGGAATCGACAAGAACGCCCGCGTGTCGTCATTGAAGCCGACCGTGTTGTAGAAGCCCGCCGTTTCTGTCGTCCGCTCGCGAAATCGCCGCATGCCTTCCGGGCTGTCGTGGAACCACCAGGCAGGCCCGAGTCGCAGCGCCGGATAATGTCCTGCGAGCGGTGCGAGTTCGCGGGCGTAGGCTGTCTCGTCGAGCGTGAAGAGAATGATCGTCAGGTCGGGCTCGCCGCCGACTTCGTCGAGCAGGGGCTTCAGCGCGCGCACATAGTCCGTCTGCATCGGGATGTCCGCGCCCTTGTCGCGGCCGAAACGGGCGAAGACGCGCGCGTTGTGGTTCCTGAACGATCCCGGATGTACCTGCATCACAAGACCGTCGTCGAGGCTCATGCGCGCCATTTCAAGGAGCATGTGCCCGCGGAAAAGCTCCGCCTCGCCCGCGCTGAGACCGCCGCTCAGCGCACGAGCAAACAGCGCGGCGGCCTCACCTTCGGGAAGAGAGGCGGTGAACGCCGTCGGATGACCGTGATCGGTCGAGGTCGCGCCCATCGACTTGAAGAATTCACGGCGGCGCCGATGCGCGTTGAGGTAGCCCCGCCATGTCGTCGCCGCTTCTCCGGTTAAGGCGCCAAGGCGTTCGACATTCTCGGCGAAGCCCTCGAAGTCGGGATCGAGCGTCGGATCGGGGCGATAGGCGGTGATGACGTTTCCTGACCAACCGCTCCGGCGGATCGCGGCGTGATGGCGCAGATCGTCGAGCGGGCTCTCGGTCGTGGCGAGGGTCTCGATATTGAAGCGGTCGAACAGCGCGCGCGGGCGATATTCGGCGCGCTGCAGGCGGTCGGAGATGCGGTCGAAATAGACGTCGGCCGTCTCGTCGCTGAGAGCGACGTCGAGCCCGAAGACTTCCGCAAACACCCAGTCGAGCCAGAAGCGCGACGGCGTGCCGCGAAAGAGCGGGTAGTGTTTTGCAAAACGCCGCCAGATGAGGCGCGGATCGGTCTCGACGGGGGCGCCGTCAATCGTCGGTACGCCGAGATCCTCCATGCGCAGCCCCTGCGAATAGAGCATGCGGAAGACGTAATGATCGGGAACGATCAGCAGCGCCGCCGGATCGCTGAAGGGCGCGTTCTCCGCGAACCATGAAGGATCGGTGTGGCCATGCGGACTGACGATCGGCAGCGAGGCCGTCTCGGCGTAAAGGCGCCGGGCTATCGCGCGCTCCGTCTCCTCAGCCGGAAACAGCCTGTCAGGGTGCAGAGCGAGCCGTCTCATGCTCACTTACCTTCGAGATAGAGGAGTCGCTGGCGCGCGATTTCCGCACGCGTGCGCTCGATCGCTTCGACTTCCGTCGCCTCAAGCACTGCCTCGATCACCGCGGTGAGATGATTGCTCATGGCGAGGCGCGCTGCGGCGGCGTCGTGCCTTTCAAGCGCCTTCAGGATCATTGCGTGTTCGTCGATGCGCGGCGCGACGCCGGTCGCACGGACCTTTTTCAGGAAGTGTTGCGTCTGCGCGGAAGAGGCGCGGGCGTCCCAGAAAAATTCGATGGCGCTCAAAAGCGCGCTGTTGCGGGTCGCGCCGGCGATCGCCAGATGAAAGCGCCGGTCGGCGTCCTCCGACATTTCGACGTCACGCTTGTTCTCCGCGTCCATCTCCGCGATCAGCGCGCGCAACGTCTCCAGTTCGCCGTCGTCGATCCGCTGCGCGGCGAGCGCGGCCGCCTCGCTTTCGACGATCCGGCGCGCTTCAAGAAGCTCAAACATGCCGACATCGGCCGGCCGGGCGCCGCCGGCCGGCGGGACTGTCGCGCGAACATAGACGCCCGAACCGGTCTTCACCTCGACAAGGCCGTCGACTTCGAGCGCGATCACCGCTTCACGGATCGTCGGCCGGCTGACGTCATAACGCCCAGCCAGATCGCGCTCCGACGGAAGCCGGTCGCCGATAGCGTAATCGCCGCGCTTGATCGCGGCCGCGATGTCTTCAGCGACTTTCTCATAGAGACGGCGCGACTTCGGCGCATTTCCGGTGCTCATGGCGGGTTGGTCTCCCGTTCGTGCCGCGACGGCGCCTGGCTTGCGGCGCGGATGGTCGCCAGCATTGCTGCCGCTGTTCGCTGAGAAAGTCCGTGAGCGGAACCGGTTTGACAACATGATCAGACTGGACAGACCAAAACTGGTCAAGTATCTTTGGCATCGACGCGTCGGACCGTCAAGGCAGGACTGGCGGCGGATACGAAACAAATCGGGCGGTTCGCCTCGGAATTTTCTACGTGCGTAGGGAACGAAGTCATGCCGGACACCGGTCAGCCGCCAGGCGTGAAGCGCACGCGCCAACAACCCCTCGAAGCGCCCAGAGCCCGTATCACCGACGCCAAGGTAATCGTCTGTTGTCCGGGCCGCAACTTCGTCACCCTGAAGATCATGACGGATCAGGGGATCCACGGCGTCGGTGATGCGACGCTGAATGGCCGGGAGCGCGCCGTCGTTTCATACCTCGAAGATCACGTCATCCCGACGCTGATCGGGCGCGAAGCAGGCCGCATCGAAGATATCTGGCAGTACCTCTATCGCGGGGCTTACTGGCGGCGCGGCCCCGTCACCATGCGGGCGATCGCAGCAGTCGACATGGCGCTTTGGGATATCAAGGGAAAGCTCCTCGGCGCGCCGGTCGTCGAACTGCTCGGCGGGCGCAGCCGCGACCGCGTTCTGGTCTACGGCCATGCGAACGGCCGCGACATCGAGGAGACGGCGGATGAGGTCGCGCGCTACATTGACCTCGGCTACCGCGCCGTGCGCGCGCAGAGCGGCGTTCCGGGCGTCAGGGGCGCTTACGGCGTCGGCCGCGGCCAGATGTACTACGAGCCTGCCGATGCGGCGCTGCCGACGGAAACCCTTTGGTCAACGCCTTCCTATCTCAACTTTGTTCCTAACCTGTTCGACAAGCTGCGCGCCCGGTTCGGGTTCGGCGTCGAGCTTCTCCATGACGTGCACCATCGCCTGACGCCGCTTGAGGCGGCGCGGCTTGGAAAATCGCTCGAGCCCTACGCGCTTTTCTGGATGGAGGACGCGACGCCCGCCGAAAACCAGGAGGCGTTCCGGCTCATTCGTCAGCACACGACGACGCCGATCGCCGTCGGCGAAGTCTTCAACACGATCTGGGATTGCAAGGATCTCATTCAGGAGCAGCTCATCGACTATATCCGCGCGACCGTGCTCGGCGCCGGCGGCATCACGCATATGCGCCGCATCGCGGATTTCGCCGCGATCTGGCAGGTGCGCACGGGCGCGCACGGCGCAACTGACCTGTCGCCGGTGACAATGGCTGCGGCGCTTCATCTCGACAGCTGGGCGCCGAATTTCGGCATTCAGGAATATATGCGCCATACGCCCGAAACGGACGAAGTCTTCCCGCGCGGCTACCGATTCGAAACGGGCGATCTCTACCTTGGCGATGCGCCGGGCCTCGGCGTCGATATCGACGAGGCGCTCGCTGCGAAATTTCCCTACGCGCCGAAGCAGCTGCCCGTCGCGCGGCTGGAAGACGGCACAATGTGGAATTGGTGATGAGCCCCCGCATCGTCTGCCTTGGCGAGGGGATGATCGAAATCGCCGACGCGCCCGGCGCGCCCGCGGTGGCGTTCGGCGGGGACGCGATGAACACCGCCGTCTATCTCGCCAGGCTAGGCGCAGACGCCGCCTTCGCAAGCGCGCTTGGAACCGATCCCTACAGCGACGATATGGTCGGCTGGCTTCAGCGCGAAGGCGTCGCGGCGGATTTGATTGTGCGCGACGAAAGCCGGCTTCCGGGCCTTTACATGATCCGGAACCGCAAAGACGGAGAGCGCGACTTTTTCTATTGGCGCAGCGATAGCGCGGCGCGCCGATATTTTCGCTCCGGCGAAGGCGCGCGCGCGGTCAATCGAGCTTACTTGTCCGGCGGCGCGCTTTATCTCACAGGGATTACCTTGTCGCTCTGTGAAGGCGCATCGCTCGAGCGTTTGACGGCGAGCGTACGCGAATTTCGGGCCGATGGCGGGACGGTCGTTTTCGACATGAACTACCGCGCCAGCGGATGGCTGTCCCCGGCGTCAGCGAGAGCGGCCCTTGAAGCGATCGCTCCCGCGGTCACGATCGCGATGCCGACGCTTGAGGACGAAATCGCGCTTTACGGCGACCGCCGTCCTGAAGAGATCGCCGCGCGATGGCGCGAGGCAGGCGCATCGGAAGCAACCGTCAAATGCGGCGCCGCCGGCGCGTTCGTCGACGCCGCCGGCTTTCAAGGTCCCGTGCCGCCGTTGGGCCGCGTCGCCGCAATCGACACGACGGGCGCCGGCGACAGTTTCAACGCAGCCTACCTCGCTGCGCGCCTGCGCGACGGCCTTCCGCCGGAGGTCGCAGCACAGCGCGCCAATCGCCTCGCCGGCGCCGTTATCCGGCATCGCGGCGCCGTCATTCCCAAAAGCGCCATGCCGGCGGCCGAGACGGGATCGTGCTGAGGCCGCAGCAAAACGCGTTTCGGGACGTATTGCCGCTCGACGGCGTCTGGCGCCTGACGCCTGACGCCCAAGAAGAGGGCGAGGCGCTCGGATGGAACCGTGCGACGCCGCAGCTTTTTCCGATCGCAGTTCCCGGATCGTGGAATGAGCAACTCGCCGAGCGCGGCCTCATGAATTTCGACGGCGTCTGCTGGCTGGAACGCTCGGTGACGGCGCCGCGCTGGATCGAAGGCCGGCGCACGACGCTTTATTTCGCCGGCGTCGATTTCAGCGCCGATGTCTTTGTCAACGGGCGGCATGCCGGTTCCAGCGGGCCGGCGATGCTACCTTTTGAGATCGACGTATCGGCCATTGTTGCGCCGGGCGAGGTCTTCCGGCTGATCGTGCGGATCGACGGCCGCCTGCCGCGCAACGGGCCGACGCAGCGGGTCGAGAAGCCGGACTACGCCGCGGAGCGGCGATTGCGCGACGAATATTTTCCGGCGGTGCGGTTCGACTTTTTTCCCTATGCCGGGATCAACCGCAGCGTCGCGCTTGTCGCCGCGCCGCCGGCAGGGCTCTCAAGCCTCAAGATTGAAACACGCCTCGACGGCGACGCCGGCGTCATAACGGTCCGCGCGGCCGTGTCGGGCGCGGCGGCGATCGAAGCCGTCATCGGTGACGGCGTGCAGCGCGCTCGCGCGGCGCCGGGCGAACCTGTTCTCCTCCGCATACCGAATGTAGAGACATGGGATATAGCAGCGCCGAGGCGCTACGGCATAACGGTGAATGCGATTGAAAGCGACCGCGTCATCGACAGCTACGCCGTCAATGTCGGGGTGCGCGAGATCGCGATCGAAGGCGACGGCCTGAGGCTCAACGGCCGACCGGTGACGCTGAAGGGATTCGGAAAACACGAAGAAGGTCCGATCCGTGGGCGCGGCACGGACGCGGCGCAAATCGTCAAAGACCTGAACCTCCTCGACTGGTGCGGCGCCAATTCATTCCGCACGGCGCATTATCCCTATTCCGAAGAGTGGCTCGATGCAGCCGATGCGGCCGGCGTTCTGGTGATCTCCGAACTTTTCAGCGTCAATCTCGATTTCCGCCGCGCAGACGACGAAGGGCTGGCGGCGCACAAGAATGCGCTCGCCGCGCAGATCGCGCGCGACAGTCTACACCCGTGCGTCATCGCCTGGTCGCTCGCCAATGAGCCCGGCTATCTTGGCGAACCGGAAGCCGCCGGCGCCTCAGCCGAACGCTATTGGAGCGAACTCTACGCAGAAGCGCGGCGGCTCGATCCGACGCGGCCTCTGACGCATGCGAACGTAGCCTATGCGGGCGACGACGCCGCCCTGCCCTTCGACGATTTCATTTCACTCAACCGATATTACGGCTGGTATCAGAGCCCGGCTCAACTTGATGAAGCTGAAGCGCTGTTGCGGGAGGAGATCGACCGCGTCGCCGCGCGGTACGGCAAGCCGATCCTCCTGACCGAGTTCGGGGCCGACGCCGGTCCCGGCATTCACGCAACCGGCGATCAGCTCTATACGGAGGAATATCAGGCCGCGCTGATCGAGCGCTATTGGCGCGTGATCGCTGACCACCCGAGGGTTTTCGGCGGCCATGTCTGGGCCTTCGCCGATTTCCGAACGGCCCAGCATAGCCGCCGCTTCGTCTACAACTTCAAGGGCGTCTTCACGCGCGATCGTGCGCCGAAGCGCGCCGCCTGGCGATTACGGGAGCTCTGGCGTGACGGCCGCTGACGCCGCCGGCGCCGCAAACCCGCCGGCCGCAGCGCCGGGCGGCCGTCTGCCGCTTCAGGCCAAGCTCGGCTGGGCTGTCGGAGATTACGGCTTCAACATCTATTGGCAGGCGCTAAACCTATTGATGATGCCGTTTTATACGGACGTGCTGGGGCTTGATACGCGTCTTGCGGGCCTCGTCTTCCTGATCGCCAGCCTCTGGGACGGCTTCGCCGACAGCGTCATCGGCGCCGTCGCCGACCGCACGCGCTCGCGTCACGGCAGCTATCGTCCCTACCTCGTCTTTGCGAGCCCGGCGCTCGTCGTTTTTTTCATGCTGGCGTTCGCTGCGCCCGCCAACGAGGGAACCGGCGTCTTCCTCTACGCTCTCCTGTCACAGGTTCTCCTGCGCACCGCCTACAGCGTCGTCAGCATCCCCTATTCGACGCTTTCGGCGCGGATCACGTCAAATACGGACGAACGCTCGGAGCTTGCAGGCTATCGCATCGCCTTCGCGATGCTTGGCGGCATGACGGTGACGTTTTTGATGCCGAGCCTCGTCGACTGGCTGGAGGCGCAGACCGGCGAGACGAGTCCCTGGGCCTATGTTCTCGCGGCAGGCGCGGTCGGCCTTGTCTCGCTGCCGATCTTTTGGCTGTGCTTTGCATCGACGAAGGAGCCGCCGGCGCTGCGCGAGGCCAATCCGCAAGGGTTTCACTGGGGCGCGCCGGCGGAGGATTTTGCGCATGTCGTGACCATCATGCGTGTCAATGGGCCGCTCATGCGCGTGTTCCTCTGCATGATCGTTTCCTCGCTCGCCTTCACGATGACGAACAAGTGCCTCACATATTACGTCAACCATTTCCTTGAGAGGCCGGACTTGCGCCAGTACATCCTGCCGCTCGCACTGTTCGTGAATCTCCTGTTCTGCCCGTTCTGGGCCCATATCGCGCAGCGCCGGTCGAAGCGCGACGCCTGGCTGATGGCGAACGCCGTCAGCGCCGCCGCCTATCTCGCATTTTTCCTGAACGACAGCCGCGATCCGGCGGTCGCAGGCGCCTTGCTTGCGCTCATCTCCGTCGGCAATGCGGCGTATCTGACGCTCGTCTGGGCGATGATCCCCGACGCGGTCGATTACACGCACTGGAAGACCGGCCTTCGTCACGACGCCAAGGTCTTCGGCGTCGCATCTTTCGCCAAGCAGCTCGCGCTCGGGGTCAACGGCGTTCTTCTGGGGACGCTGCTGTCGCTTGTCGGATACCAGTCGGGAGGCGCCGCGCAATCCGCCGAGGCCGTCGAAGGGCTCAAAGCGATCATGACGCTGGTGCCGCTCGGGGGGCTTGCGTTGTCGGCGATCGTCATCTGGGGCTATCCGCTGGACCGCGCGCTTCATCAGAAAATCCTGCGAGAGATCGATGAGCGTGCGGCGCAGCCTGGAGCTTCGGGCGATTGATAGGAATCGCCCAAGCTCTGGTTTTTCGGTGGTCGCGGCGGCTTTGCGAAAAACCGCGTTGCACTTTTGTCGCCCGCCGCTCTAATTCTTCAGCTTGACGTCGAACGTCTCGGGCGCAGTCTCGCGCACGGGCTCTTGCAGGCGACCGTTGATCCGCACGGCGTCGAAAGCGAGATTCTCAACATCGCGAATGCGCAGCGGCGTTTGCGCCTGCGGGATATCGACGTCTCGAATCGAAAGATTGCGGATCGGCGCCTTCGGATTGCCGACGATCGAGAGCCCGACGAGCGCTTTGCCGCACGCGACGTCGGCGACCTCGATGTCGTCAAACAGGGTCGGCGCGTCGCCGCCACGATATCCGTGATAGTCGTTGTTGAAGACGATCACGCTCTCGGCCTCGAGAGCGCGCACGCCGCGAATGCGCACCCGCCGCACCGCGCCGCCGCGGTCGAGGTTAGACTTGAAATAGACGCCGTGGCTGACGCGGTTCATCCGATAGCCATCGACATGGATATCTTCGATGCCGCCGGAGAGCTCGCTGCCGATCGCCATGCCGCCGCCGGCGGCCCCTTCATAGACGCAGTCGCGGATGACGACGCGCCGCGTCGGCTTGCCGACGCGCCAGCCGTCCGCATCGCGGCCCGATTTCAGCGCGATACCGTCATCGCCAACATCGAACCGGCAGCGCTCGATGAGCACGTCCTCGCAGCTGTCGATATCGACGCCGTCGGAGTTGAGATGGCGGCTGACGATCGACAGGTTCCGCACGACGACATCGCGGCAATAGACAAGATGGGCGACCCAGAACGGCGAATCCACCAGCCGCGGTCCGTCGATCAGAACGCGCCGGCAGCCGACAAGATTGACAAATTGCGGGCGCAGCCGCGCAGCCGCGCCGAAGACGCGCGCCTCAAGCGGGGCGCCTTCCGCGCCGAGCCGGCGCAGGCGCGACTGATCTTCTTTCTGAAGGGCCCGCCAGGGAAAGAAATTCGCTTCGCCCTGGCCGTCGAGCGTTCCGGCGCCGGTGATCGCCACATCCTCAAGATCGCGCCCGTAGAGGAATGGGGAGCGATTGAAAACCTCCGTTCCCTCCCAACGCGTGAAGACTGGCGGAAGATAGGCTTCCGGGGTTCCTGTGAAGCGTACATGCGCCCCTTCGGCGAGGTGCAAGTCAATGCGGCTCCGAAGGTGAATGGGCCCGTCCATCAGCCAGTCGCCGGCCGGCACGACGACGCGCCCGCCCCCGCGCGAGGCCGCCGCGTCGATCGCCGCGCGCAAGGCGCCGAGCGGGCCGGCGGTCTGCGGCGCAAAGTCTGATAGCGAAAAAACGCGTGACGGAATGCGCGGCCGTTCAATTGAACTTGCAATCGCTTCCGCCGCCGACGCCGAAGCGACGAGGGCCGTGCGCTTGGGCAAAACGCACGAGGTTGACGCCAGGGCGCAAGCCGACAGCAGCGTGCGTCGGCGAATAACGCCAACCGTCCCGGAAGTTCTCAGGTCCATGACGAAGCCACCCAAGAGAAAAGCTGACGCTCAACGCCGGCGTCGATCGAGCGCAAGCTTCTTCACCAGCGCCGCCGCCTGTACTGACAAACTTTGCTGCGACCGAAGTCAAGTATGGCTTGCCCGCTTTCCGCTTTATGGCGCCTTTGCGGCAAACCGTTCTTGTTCTCTTGGCGACGCGCTTGAACGAAATAAGCGACTGCGGATGGCTTAGCGGCAACCGGAGCCCATGTGGCCGCATGAACGAGATCATACCGGGTTCGATGACCTTTACTCATCGAAACCCGGCAAGCGCGACTGCGCGCACGGCAAGCGAAGCGAGGATAGCTTTCAGTAATCGGTCACGATCACTGAAAGGGCGCATAGGCCAAGTCGGCGTCAAACTTCTTACATGCTCGAGAGGCCATTTCAGAACCATCTCTCACACCCGCTCAATCACCCCCGCGATCCCCTGCCCCACCCCGATGCACATGGCGGCGAGGGCGTAGCGGGCTTTGCGGCGGTGAAGTTCTTCTGTCGCGGTGAGGATCAGCCGCGCGCCCGACATGCCAAGCGGGTGGCCGAGGGCGATGGCGCCGCCATTGGGGTTCACGTGGTCGGCGTCATCCGGGAGCCCCAATTCGCGCATCGAGGCGAGCGCCTGTGAGGCGAACGCCTCATTAAGCTCGATGACGCCCATGTCGGCGATGGAAAGTCTCGCCCTGGCGAGCGCCGCCTTCGACGCCGGCGCCGGGCCGATTCCCATGATGCGCGGAGGAACGCCGACGACGGCGCCCGTCACGACGCGCGCGCGAGGGGTGAGGCCGTAGCGCTTCGCCGCTGCTTCCGACGCGACGATCATCGCCGCGGCGCCGTCATTAACGCCGCTCGCATTCCCGGCGGTGATGACGCCGTCTTTTTTGACGAAGGGCTTCAACACGGACAGCGCCTCGATGGTCGTCTCGCGCGGGTGTTCGTCCTTCGCGACGACGATCGGATCGCCCTTGCGCTGCGGGATTGTGACGGGAACGATTTCCGCGGCGAGGCGCCCCGATTTCTGCGCGGCGCTCGCCCGCTTTTGCGAGCGGAACGCGAGCGCGTCCTGATCGTCACGGGAGATGTTGAACGCCGCCGCGACGTTCTCCGCCGTCTCCGGCATCGAATCGATGCCGTACTGGGCCTTCATCAGCGGGTTGACGAAGCGCCAGCCGATCGTGGTGTCGAAGACTTCGGCATTTCGCGAGAACGCCTCCGTCGCCTTGCCCATCACGAAGGGCGCGCGGCTCATCGATTCAACGCCGCCGGCGATGATGAGGTCAGCATCCCCGGCTTTGATGGCGCGGGCGGCGATCAGCACCGCATCGAGGCCCGAGCCGCACAGGCGATTGACCGTTGTGCCCGGCGCCCTCTCGCCAAGGCCGGCGAGCAGCGCCGCCATGCGCGCGACATTGCGGTTGTCCTCGCCCGCCTGATTGGCGCAGCCCATGATGATGTCGTCGAGCGTTTCCCAGTCGATCCTGGCGTTGCGTTCCCTCAGCGCGCGCAGCGGTATGGCGGCGAGGTCATCCGTCCTTACAGGTGATAATGCGCCGGCGTAACGCCCGATCGGCGTGCGGATTGCGTCGCAAATGAAGGCGTCAGTCATTCTTTTCCTCCACCACGGCGCCGCCAGCCGTCCGCGACAAACCTTGAAACACCGCGACGACACGGCCGTCTTCGCCGGTGACGCGCACGGTGTAGACGCCCGTGCGCCCTGCCGACGATTCCTCGCGCGCCTCGGCCGTGAGTTTATCGCCTAACCGCCCGGGCGACAGGAAGCTGATCGCCGCATGTTGCGCGAAGGTTTTCACATTGCGCGAATTGCAGGCCCAGGCGAAAGCGGTGTCGGCGAGCGAAAAAATCAATCCGCCGTGACAGGTCTCGAGCCCGTTCAGCATCTCCGCGCGCACGACCATGGAGCAGCGCGCCCATCCCTCGCCGGCGCCTTCGAGCGAAAGCCCGAGGTAGTCGGAGCTTGCTTCCGCCGCACGCAGCGCTGCTGCGACGCGAAGGCCGAGCGCATCTTTCGCAGGATCGCGCATTTGGTCGCGCATTTTGGCGCGCCTTTCATTGACCGACCGCCTGTTCAATTATATGAAACGTCCCGCCGAGGCAAATTCGAGGCTGCGATGGCGTTCGAGACGATTCTTTTCTCGATTGAAGGCGGCGCGGCGCGCCTTACCCTCAACCGTCCGGACCGGCTCAATTCCTTCACCGTCAAAATGCATGAGGAAATCGCCGAGGCCCTTTCGCAGATTGAGGCGGACGCTACAGTCCGTACCCTGATTATCACAGGCGCGGGGCGCGGCTTCTGCGCAGGGCAAGACCTTTCCGACCGCGCCGTGTCGCCGGGCGCCGATGCGCCCGATCTCGGCGAATCCGTCGAGAGGCGCTATAATCCCCTCATCCGGCGGCTCACTTCATTGCCGATGCCGGTTGTCGCGAGCGTCAACGGCGTCGCGGCGGGCGCCGGCGCCTCGCTCGCTTTCGCGTCGGACATCGTCGTCGCCGCAAAATCGGCGAAGTTCATCATGTCTTTCGCCAATATCGGCCTCGTCCCGGATTCGGGAAGCTCCTGGGCGCTGCCGCGTCTCGCCGGACAGGCGCGCGCGCTCGGCCTTGCACTCACGGGCGACCCCCTCCCCGCAGAAACCGCCGCTGATTGGGGCGTCATCTGGAAATGCGTCGATGACGACAAGCTCGGCGCCGAGACAGACGTGCTGGCGGCGAAATTCGCAGGCGCGCCGACGCGCGGTCTTGCCGAGACGAAAAAGCTGATTCGCGGGGCTTTCGCGCGCACGCTCAGCGACCAGCTCGATCTTGAACGAGACCGAATGCGAGATCTGGGTCGAAGCGAGGATTACCGCGAGGGCGTCGATGCGTTTTTGACGAAGCGGAAGCCAAGTTTCAAAGGGAATTAACTCCCCCCGCTCATCCCGGCGAAAGCCGGGATCCAGACAGAGTCGAAACTGGGTCCCGGCTTTCGTCGGGACGAGCGCGGGAAGGCGCAAGGAGATATACAAATGTCCGTACTTTCGCTCCAAAGCTACGCACTCGGGAAGTGGACAAGCGGCGCCGGCGCAGAAACGCGCATCGCTTCGGCTGTCACCGGAGAGCCCGTCGCCAGTTTTGCTCCCGCGCCGCTCGACTTTCGCGCGATGGCGCAGCACGCTCGCGTCGTCGGCGGGCCGACCCTCCGCAAGCTGACATTCCTCGAACGCGCCGCGATCGTGAAGGCGCTCGGGCAGGCGATCATGGACCGGAAGGAGGAGCTTTACGCGCTCAACCTCCACACGGGCGCCACGCGGAAAGACGGCTGGATCGACATCGAAGGCGGCGCAGGCACTTTGTTTGCGATGGCCTCAAAGGCCAAGCGCGAACTCCCGGATGATGTCATCCTCATCGACGGCGCCGTCGAGCACATATCGCGTGAAGGGACGTTCATCGCCCAGCATGTGATGACCTCGCTGAAGGGCGTTGCAGTCCACATCAACGCCTTCAACTTTCCGGTCTGGGGGATGCTGGAGAAACTCGCCGTATCGCTGATCGCGGGCGTTCCCGCTATTGTCAAACCGGCGAC
>CAZNXR010000002.1:0-552 GCA_964576815.1 uncultured Caulobacterales bacterium
CCGCCTCGATCGTCTCGGGCGCGCTCGCCGAACGGGTGAAGTTCTGGTCGCTGATGTTTTTCACCGCGGCGCTGACCGGGCTCATCTATCCGATAGCGGCCTCCTGGGAATGGGGCGGGGGCTATCTCGACGCGGAATGGGGCTTTGTCGATTTCGCCGGTTCGACGCTCGTCCACTCGGTCGGCGGCTGGGCGGCGCTTGCGGGCGCGCTCATCGTCGGCGCGCGGCGCGGCAAATATCAGGGCAGGCGCGTGACGCCGATGCCAGGCTCGAACCTGCCGATGGCCGCGCTCGGGGTGTTCATTCTCTGGCTCGGCTGGTTCGGCTTTAACGGCGGTTCGCAGCTCGCGCTTGGCACGGTGACGGATGCGCTCAGCGTCGCCAGGGTGATCGTCAACACCAATATGGCGGCGTCGGGGGGCGTCGTCGCAGCGCTCATCATGACGCAGCTCATCTACAAGAAGATCGACATCACGATCGTGCTCAACGCCGCGATCGGCGGGCTTGTCTCGATCACGGCCGAGCCGCTTGCCCCGGCGATCTGGCAAGCGG
>CAZNXR010000002.1:562-31185 GCA_964576815.1 uncultured Caulobacterales bacterium
TGACCGGCTGAAGATCGACGACGTCGTCGGCGCCATCCCCGCGCATCTTTTCTGCGGCGTCTGGGGAACGCTCGTCGTGCCGTGGACGAACGACGAGGCGTCAATCCTCGGCCAGCTCGTCGGCGTCGCCATGGTCGCGGTCTTCGCGTTCGGCGTCAGCGCGCTCGTTTGGGTGGCGATCAAGTATTCCATGGGCGCGCGCGTCAGCGCCGAGGCCGAGCAGCTTGGCCTCGACAAAGCCGAGCTTGGGCTTGAGGCCTATCCGGAATTCGTAAAAACCTAATTGGTTAACACGCGTTAACCCTCTTCGCCTGCCGTCATGGCATGAATCGGCCGACTTTGTTTGAGCATCCGCACCGATCATGCCCCGCAAGCGAAAACAGCCGACGATCATGGAACGCCTCGACCTCTGGCGGCGCGAGGCGATGGCGCGTTCCGGCGGCATCGCGACCGCGCTGCTCGGCTTATGGCTCGCGCTCGCTTTCGCGACCTTTTCGATCAGCGACCCGAGCTTCAACAACGCGACCCCGCGTGAGGCGTCGAACTGGATGGGCGCCGGCGGGGCTGCGGTTTCCGACCTCCTCCTGCAGTTCTTCGGCGGGGCGAGCCTCCTCGCTGTACCGCCCTTGATGATCTGGGGCGTCATCGCCGCGATCCGCGGGGCGCGCGCTGTGCCGGCGGAGAAGACCCCGCTCGATGTCGCCCTGCGTTTCGCCCTCGGTCCTGTCGCCTTTGTCCTGATCGCCGGCGCGCTGGCGCTCGCGCCGCAACCGCTTAGTTGGCCGTTCGCCGCGGGCCTTGGCGGCCTCGCGGGTGATGCGGCGGGACTTGGCGTTAAAGGCCTCTTCGCCGAGGCGGGCCTTCCCTCGTCCGGCGTTTTCGCGGCGTTGCTGCTCGGGCTGCCGGGCGCCGTTCTTTACGCCTGGGTCTGCGGCCTGACGTTCGCGCGCGTTGAGGCGGCCGCGTTTGAGGTGGAAGCGCTGGGGCTCAAACTCTCGAACTTCGTCACCGCGCGCCTTGACGCCATGACGCGCCAGGACGCGCTGCGCGAGGAAGGCGACCTCAACATCGACGACGACGCGGACGCCGAAGACCATCTTGATACGGAGGATTTAGAGGCGGAGGACGGCGAGCCGCCGCTCGTCGCGAGCAAGCGGCGCAACATCATTCGCGGCGAAGAGTCCCCGAAAAAGCGCGGCAAGCGGGAATCGCGCGAGATCCAGCCGGAGCTTCCCGTCTTCAAGCCCGGCACTTATGAACTGCCGGCGCTCGCGCTGCTCGCCAAGCCTGCGCCGCAGAAGACCCGCGTCATCTCGGACGAGGCGCTCGAACAGAACGCGCGCATGCTCGAAAACGTGCTCGCCGATTTCGGCGTCAAGGGCGAGATCATCAATGTCCGCCCCGGCCCGGTCGTCACGCTTTATGAGCTTGAACCGGCGGCAGGCGTCAAATCCTCGCGCGTCATCGGGCTCGCCGACGACATCGCTCGCTCGATGAGCGCGGTCGCCGCGCGCGTCGCAGTGGTGCCGGGGCGCAACGTCATCGGCATCGAACTGCCGAATCTCGACCGCGAGACAGTCTATATCCGTGAGCTTCTCGGGGCGGAGGAATATGAAACGAGCCTCGGCGACCTGACGCTCGCGCTCGGCAAGTCGATCGGCGGGGAACCCGTTTACGCCGACCTAGCGCGCATGCCGCACCTTCTCATCGCCGGCACGACCGGCTCGGGCAAATCCGTCGGGATCAACACGATGATCCTGTCGCTGCTCTATCGTCTGTCTCCGGACGATTGCAAACTCATCATGATAGACCCGAAAATGTTGGAGCTCTCGGTCTATGAGGGAATCCCGCATCTTCTCGCCCCCGTCGTCACCGACCCCAAGAAGGCGGTGGTCGCGCTCAAATGGACGGTGCGCGAGATGGAGGAGCGTTACCGGCGCATGTCGAAGGTCGGCGTGCGCAACATCGAAGGCTTCAACCAGCGACTTACTGAAGCCGAAGAGGCGGGCGAAACGCTGACCCGCCGCGTGCATACGGGCTACGATCCGCAGTCTGGCGAGCCGGTCTATGAGACCGAAGAACTCGACTACGCCCTGATGCCCTTCATCGTCGTCGTCATCGACGAGGTCGCAGACCTCATGATGGTCGCCGGCAAGGACATCGAAGGCATGGTGCAGCGCCTTGCGCAGATGGCGCGCGCGGCCGGCATCCATCTCATCATGGCGACGCAGCGCCCCTCGGTCGACGTCATCACCGGCACCATCAAGGCCAACTTCCCGACGCGCATCTCCTTCCAGGTGACGTCGAAGATCGACAGCCGCACGATCCTCGGCGAGCAGGGCGCCGAACAGCTCCTCGGCATGGGCGACATGCTGCACATGGCGGGCGGCGGGCGCATCCGCCGCGTCCACGGCGCGTTCGTCTCCGACGACGAGGTCGTGAAGGTCGTCGAGTTCCTTAAAAAGCAGGGCAAGCCCGAATACGTCCAGGAAGTCACCGAGCTGCGCGACGAAGACGAAGAGGGCGCATTCGACGGCCTCGACATCGGCGGCAACACTTCGTCGGGCGATGCGCTTTACGACAAGGCGGTGGCGATCGTTATGCGCGACCGCAAGGCGTCGACCTCCTATATCCAGCGCCGCCTCCAGATCGGCTATAACCGCGCCGCGACGCTGATCGAGCGCATGGAGCAGGAAGGCGTCGTCGGCGCCCCGAACCATTCCGGCAAGCGCGACATCCTCGTCGGCGAGGACGCGGCCTGAACCCTGCACGGCGGCCGCTTCAGGCGGCCTTTCACGCGAGCGGCGGGCGCTTTCGGCGCGCGCGCTGCATCGCTATGACACAGGCGGCGGCAAACGAGCCGTTCAAGACGCGGGGGAATGGGCGGGTGTCTGGCGACGGAAGCAGCGATTTGACGGCGCCGGTATCGTGGCGCGCCGGCTCAGCGTTCGCAGCCTGCGCCGACGCCGCCGAACTCGCCGGGATCGAAGCCGAATGGCGCGACCTCGCCGAAAGCGCAATCGAGGCGAATCCCTTTTACGGTCCCGCGCTCCTCCTGCCGGCGCTCGATGCGTTCTCCGCCGACCAGCCGGAGACTGTGACCGTGCGCGACGGCGGCGGTCGGCTCATCGGGCTTGCGCCGATCGCCCCGCTCAAAGGCTATTCCCGCCTTCCCATTCCTTACATTGCGACCTGGATGCACAAGCATTGCTATTTCGCGGCGCCCTTGGTTCGCGCCGGCTCAGAGCATGCGTTCTTTCGGTCTTTCTTCGACTTCGCAGAGCGGCGCGGCGCCTTTCTGCGGCTTCGCCATATGGACGCGGAGGGACCGCTCGTTGCAGCGGCGTCCGCCGTCGCCGCCGAAACGAGCCGGCGCGTCTCGCCGTCCGCGCGGTATGAACGCGCGATGCTGCCAGGCGGGTGGCGAACCGAGGCTTATCTCGCCGACTCCCTCAGCGGCAAGAAACGCAAGGAGCTTCGCCGGCAGCGCGCGCGACTTTCGGAGATCGCGCCCGTCCGGTTCGAGAAAATTTCAGGCGTCCCCGACCTTGATCTGTGGACGGAGCAGTTCCTGGCGCTTGAAGCGGCGGGCTGGAAGGGCCGAGAGGACACCGCGCTCGCGTCCGACTCCGCTTCGGCGGCGTTTTTTCGCGCTATCGTGAAGCGCGCCGGCGCTGAGGGCGAGCTCCATCTCTGCCGGCTCATCGCCGGCGACAGCCCGGCCGCAATGGCGGTCAATTTCATCAGCCGGTTTTCCGGCGGCGAGGCGGTCTACGCCTTCAAGATCGCCTATGACGAAGCGCTCGCCCGCTTTTCGCCCGGCGTCGCGCTCGAGATCGAGATGATGGGCGATCTCGAGCAGCGCCGGTCCGTCGCCTATATCGATTCCTGCGCGCAGGCGGGCCACCCGATGATCAATCGCCTGTGGCGCGACCGGCGGCGCATCGCGGCGCTCAACATCAGCCGCCGCGACGCGTCCTCGAAGGCGCTGTTCCGTGTGCTGATGATGCTCGAAAGCGTCTCGGAGAAAGCGCGGGCCCGGAAAGCGGCGCGGATGGAGCCGGAGGCTGATGGCGATCTTTGACGCGCCCGAACATGCGTTGGCTGGGCTTTATCCCGGCTCGCCCGCGCGCCTTCGCCACCGGCTGCTCGACGATCCGCGCTTCACGCTCGAAGCGCTCGTCGGGCTCGCCGCGCGGCTGCCGGCGTCGTCGATCGAGTACAACGCCGGCGATCTCGCGGTCGGGCAGGATCCGGCGCTGACGCCGTCAAACGGCCTCTCGCCGGAGGAAACGATCCGTCGCATCGAGACCTGCCGGTCGTGGATGGTGCTGAAGAATGTCGAGCAGGACCCGGCCTACGCCGCCGCGCTAGAGGAATGCCTCGCCGACATCGCGGGCGCGGCGGAAACGAAAACCGGGCGCATGGAGAAAAAACTCGGCTTCATTTTCATTTCATCTGCGGGCTCGGTGACGCCGCTCCACATGGACCCCGAGCACAACATCCTGATGCAGCTGCGCGGGACAAAAGAATTCCACGTCTACCCCGCGAATGGCGGCATCGTCAGCGACGAAGACCATGAGCTCTATCATATGGGCGCGCAGCACCGGAATTTGCGGCACAGGGCGGAATTCGACAAGCTCGCGGCCGTCCACGAGATGGCCCCGGGCGATGCGCTCTATGTCCCCGTTAAGGCGCCGCACTGGGTGAAGGTCGGGTCGGCGCCGTCGGTCTCCTTCTCGATCACCTGGCGCAGCCGCGCCTCTCTGGGCGAGGCCTCGCTGCGCCTCGCCAATGGCATGCTCCGCCGCCGCGGCTTCACGCCGCCGCCGCCGGGCGCACGGCCTTTCCGCGACCGTATTGCGGTTCTCGCCCATCGCGCCCTGTCGAAGTTCGGTTAAGGCGCCGCAGCCCGCTGGCGCCGCCCGAGAAGCCCGCTATGCTGTCCGGCCACCATGACAGAAACCAGCAAGACCGCCGTTCCGGCCGACGATCTCCACCCCTGCACCAATCCCGAAGCCGCCGTCGAGCGGCTCTCCGCGCTTTATGACGACGCGATCCGCGCCGTTGAAAAGCGGTTCGCCGAGTATGCCGGCGGCAAGCTGAAGATCGGGCCTTATTCGGCGCCGACCTATCCCTACCTCCTCGCCGAAGTGCCGGCGGAGCGCGCGATTCAAACCGGCAGCCTCGCGCTCGGGCAGATTGCGGCGTCAAGCCATCACGGTTCCTCGATCACGCAGCCGACGCTGTTCGCCAATTACCTCCTAGAGCAGTTGCGGCGCGTGACTGAGCGGTTTGAAGCGAAGCTCTTCGTCGGCCGGTCGCGGACGCCCATTCCGCTCACCTTCGCGCTCGAACAGGCGACCGCCTCGCTCGACCTGAAGCAGCGCGAGGAATTGCAGCATTTCTTCTACATGCCGAACCTTGTCGCGACGAACGACGTCATCGTCGACGGCGGCATGATCTTGGAGCGCGGCGGCGCGCAGCCTTTGTCGCTCTTCACCGCGGAGCGCACGGATTATTCGCTCCACCGCATCCAGCACTATACGGCGACAAGGCCGGAGCACTTCCAGAATTTCATTCTGTTCACGAACTATCAGCGCTATGTCGATGAATTCGTGGAGTTAGGGCGCCAGAAGGTCGAGGCGGGCGAGATCGACGCGCTGATCGAGCCTGGCGACCGCATCACAAAGAAAGGCGCCGAGCCGTCGAAACCCCCGCTCGCCAAACAGCCGCAGATGCCGGCCTATCATTTTGTGCGCCCGCGCCACGCCGGCGTGACGCTCGTCAATATCGGCGTCGGCCCGTCAAACGCGAAAACGATCACCGATCATCTCGCGGTTCTGCGTCCCCATGTCTGGCTGATGATCGGCCATTGCGGGGGGTTGCGGCGCACGCAGCGCCTCGGCGACTATGTGCTCGCGCACGCATACCTCCGCGAAGACAACGTCCTCGACGACGCCTTGCCGCCGTCGATCCCCCTGCCGACGATCGCCGAGGTGCAGCTGGCGATGACCGCCGCCGTCGAACAGGTCGGCGGCATCCCGAAAGGTCAGCTTAAAGAACATTTGCGCACCGGCACGGTCGTCACCACCGGCGACCGCAACTGGGAGCTCGATTTCGAAAAGATCGCGGTGAGACTCAACCAGTCGCGCGCCATCGCCATCGACATGGAATCGGCGACGATCGCGGCAAACGGCTTCCGCTACCGCGTCCCCTACGGCACGCTCCTGTGCGTCTCCGACCGCCCGCTCCACGGCGAAATCAAACTCCCCGGCATGGCGGACGCGTTCTATCAGGCCCGGGTTTCCGAGCACCTCGCGATCGGGTTGCGCGCGATCGAGCTGCTGCGCGCGGAGGCGGAGGGCGGGACGCTGCATTCGCGGAAACTTCGCAGTTTCGACGAGCCGTTTTTGCGGTAGCATCGCGGGTCCGATCGGCGCCGCACCGCTCTACGGCTCAACCGCCAGCGGATGCTTCGCCAACTGCCGGTCGACGGTCATCAGCCGCAGACCTTCCGCCTGCGCCTGCAGCAGCAGCAATTCGTCGAACGGATCCTTGTGCTTCAGCGGGGGTTCGAGACGCGCCGCGGCGTGCGCGACCGTCATCGGCAGGAAGGTCACGTCCTGCTCCTCCAGCAACTTCACGACGGCTGACGGATCAAGCGCGCTCTTGCGTGCGCCGGATCGGTGGCGCGACCCAAACTTGAGCCGCATCTCCCAGATCGACACCGCGCTGACGAAGAGCGTGACATCGGGGTTTGAGAGGATGAGCCGCTCCGCTGCGTTCAGCGACCCCGGCGCGTCGATCAAGTTGTAGAGATAGGACGTATCAAGAAGGATGCGCACGCGGGCTCAATCTAGGCCCAAAACGCGGCGCGAGAATTCTGGGTCGTCGAACTCCGGCGGCCATCCCTGACCGTCGCCTTTGAGCCCCAGCTTCGCCCGCGCGGCCTTGAGCCTGTCGAAGTCGATGCCGCCGCGCCGCTGCACCCGCACAAGCTCGGCGGCGGGCGTTCCGTTCCGGGTGATGACGACCCGTTCGCCCGCTTGCGCCGCGGCGATCAGCTCGGACAGACGGGCCTTGGCGTCACGAACGGCGATTTCCATGATGTTGATGTAGTCCCTCCTGTGACTATAGTCAAGACCACACTGTGACTACGCCAGCGCCCGCTCATAGATCCGATACGTCTTGTAAATCTCCCCGCCCATGTCGGTGAGCATGGTCAGCATGTCGGTGTTGGTTTCGAGAATCCACGAGAGCTCCGACGAAATGACGCCGTTGTCCATGTTCGCCGTGTTCACCATCTCGATGATCTTGTAGGCGAATGCGGCGCCGAGCGGCTTGCCGTGGAGTTTTTTTCGGACGCCCATCAGCGGCATGCGCGCTTCGGGGAGTTTTTTCACCTTCAGCCGCCACAGCAGCTTCGCCCAGTTGAAAGGGAGCAGCTTGCCGTCGAAATCGCGGATCGCCTGCATGACATTCGGCAAGACGAGGCCGAAGGCGACCGGCTCGCCGTCAAGCTCGCAGAAGATGATGTTATAGGGCTCGATAATCGGACGCAGCTCCTTCGCCATATGGGCGATCTGCGCCTCGGTCATGGGCACGAAGCCCCAATTGTCGCTCCACGCGTCCTTGTAAATGTCGACGAGAGTCGCGATCTCCTGATCGAATCTCTTGAAATCGATGTTCCGGATACTGACTTTCGGAGACGACAGCGCGCGCTCAATGAATTTCATGCGCTTTTCGGGGATGAACTGCCGGCGCGGAATGTAGCGCAGCGCGTGCATGTCCATCGCCTTGACGTATCCCGCGGCCTCGACTTGGGGGGCATACCAGGGCCGACCGTGCGGCATCATGATGTAAGGCGGTGTGTCGAAGCCGTTGATGAGGAGCCCGCATTCCTCGTTTACGGAGAATGAGAAGGGCCCCACCGACTTCTTCATTCCCCGCGCGCGGAAGAAATCCTCCGCCGTCTTCAAAAGCGCGGCGAAAACGGCGGCGTCGTCGACGGCGTCGAGAAAGCCGAAATGTCCGGCTGCGTCATTGTAACGCTCAAGATGCAGCGGGTTAATGAAAGCGGAAATGCGCCCGGCGACCGCGCCGTCCTTCGTCGCGATGAAGAGCGCGACATCGGCGCCCTTGAGGGCGGGGTTCGCTGCGGGGTCGAGGCGCGCCCCGACTTCGTATTCGAGCGGCGCGATGTAATTTGGATCGCCTGCATAGGCGACCTTGCCTGCGCGGATGAAATCGCGCCGGCCGGCCGCGCCTATCGCTTGTTCGACTGTGATGGAAGCCATTCGTCCGCCTGCCGCCCTTTTCCGGGCTCAGGCGATCGGAGCCTAATCCCGCAGCCTGATTTCGACGGTTGCGCCGGTTTCTGCAACCTCGAACAGCGCCTTCTCGATCGGCGGAGGCGCGAGACGGATCTTCGGGTTCTGGGATACGCCATAGGGCTCGATCGGGATGCCGAAGGTTCCCTTGTCGAATTTCTCGTTGGCGTTCTCGTCGTGATAGGCGACCATCGCCCATTGTCCAGCTTCGGGCGCGTGGATGCAGATTTCGGTCGCCGGCGCGCGCGCCGCGAAGCGATGGCGGGACTGACGGCCGCGCTTGTTCAGGAAGCCGTCGGGGTCGTTACGGTAGAGCTCGATCGTGACGAGACCGACGCTCTCCTTGACGTTAACCACGCGGACGAGGATTTCGCGCGGTTCGCCCTTGCAGCTGACGTGAACGTGCGCGTCCTGATTCGCCGCGGCGGAAAGGGGCGCCGAAAGGATCGCGCCTGCCGCCGTCAGCCAGATAGCCGCTTTCATCCCCGACCCCTTCAAACCCGCTTCGCGAACCGCCGCGAATTCTTCATCGTTGCGAAATCCGCGCCAGGGGTTCGCCAAGAATGCGGCGGCGCTGCGGCGGGGCATCAATCGTTCGTGATAGGAGCATCACCACGCTCCTGTGACAGGCTCATGACGCCAAAGCAACGCGCGCTGCCGGAAAGGCTTCCGCCATCGCGCTATAAGCCCCGACTAAGCGGTCGATATCCTGCCCGCTATGAGCGGAGGAGACGGCGAGGCGCAGCAGCGATTCCTTGCCCGGCGTGCCGGGCGGGATCGCCATGTTCACATAGACGCCCTGGTCGAGGAGGAAGTTCCAAGCCGCGAACGCTTCTTCCTTCGTCGGCAGCAGCACGGAGATGACGGGGGCGGGCGGCGCAGCGAGGCGGAGACCGAATTGCGTCAGCGCCGCGTGCAGGCGGTTCGCGTTCTCCCACAATTTCGCCTTCAGCGCCGGCGTTGCGGCGATGTTGTCAAGCGCGGCATGCGCCGACGCGACCGTCGCCGGGCTCGGCGAGGCGGTGAACTTGTACGGGCGCGAGGAGAAGCGAAGATATTCCGCTTGGCGGTGGTTGGACGCGACGAAGCCGCCGATCGCGGCGAGCGCCTTCGAGAAGGTGCCGGAATAGAAGTCGATCTTGTCCATCACGCCTTCGGCTTCGCTGACGCCGCGGCCTTTCTCGCCGTAGACGCCGAAGGAATGCGCCTCATCGACGAGCAAATGCGCGCCGTGCTTGTGCGCGACCTCGACGAATTCCTTAACCGGCGCGATGTCGCCGTACATCGAGTACATGCCTTCGATGCAGACGAGCTTGCCCTTGAACTTCGGATCGAGGCGGGCGAGCCGCTTGTCGAGGCTCTCGGGATCGTTGTGGCGGAACCTGATGGTCTCGGCGCCCGACAGCTGGCAGCCGTCATAGATGCAGGCGTGGCAGTCAGCGTCGATGAAAACGACGTCCTCCGACGGATCGACGAGACCGGCGATCGCGCCGAGATTGGCGACATACCCCGTCGAGAAGACGACGCAATATTTAAGCCCCAGATAATCCGCGAGCGCGCGTTCGAGATTTTTGTGGCCGGCGAAGGTGCCGTTGGCGAAGCGCGATCCCGTGGTGCCCGTGCCTTCCTCGTCGAGCGCGCGCTTGGCCGCCGCGATCGCCTTCGGCTCGAAGGTTTGTCCGAGATAATTGTGCGTGCCGGCGAGCACGGTCTCGCGGCCCTTGATGCGCGCGCGCGTCGGGCCGAGCACTTCTTCCATCACGACAGTGAAGGGATTCTTCCCCATGTCCGATAGGCTGTTGTACAGCGCCGCCGTTTTCTCGAATTTGTCGAACAGGCTCATGCGTCAGCCCTGGCTCTTCTTGATCGCGTGGATGGCGTCGACAAGCTCGCCGAGCGTGCGGATCTCGGAGATCGTGTTCACCGGTATCGAGATGTCGTAAGAATCCTCGACCTCCATGACGACGTCGAGGACCGAGACGCTGTCGATCTCGAGATCGGCCACGAGGTCGATGTCGCGGGTCAGCTTGACGCCCTTGTGGTTCAAAGGGTCGAGCAGCGCGCAAATGCGGCGAAAAACGAGATCGTCATCCTCCTGAACGCCCGGTTCGGTCATCGCCCTGATCCTCGCCCTGTCGATCACAACAGCCCCTGTTCTTGATACCAGCGGACGGTTTTTGCAAACCCTTCGTGGAGCGGGGTCGCCGGCGCCCAGTCCGCCGCCGCGTTGAAGAGATTTTCGCGCGCCACCCAGTCGGGGTGAAAAAGCTCGTTGACCTGGCCCTGGCGCACGCTCGGCGACATGCCGAAAATGCTCTCCGCGGCCCGGACGCCCTCATGCAGCAGCGCGACGGCGGGCTTTGGAATCTTCAGCGCCATCGGATTGTTGCCGATTGTGTCGCCAAGGATACGCCCGATCTCGGACCAGGTGCGTCCCTCGCGGCATTCGTCGCCGACATCGTAGACGTGTCCAGCAGCGCCGCGGCGTGCGGCGGCGGCGATCGCGGCGGCGGCGTCCTCGACATAAAGCAGCGAGGCGCGGGCGGGCGAATCCGTCGCCGGTTCAAAGGCGAAGCCCGATTTCAGCAGTTTGAAATAGGGCAGGGTGACAAGATCGCCCGGTCCGTAAATCGCGGGCAAGCGCAGCGCCAGAAAACCGTTTGCGCCGGAAGAGGATTTCACCGCGCGCTCGCTCTCGAATTTGCTGCGGGCATAGGGGCTTGTCTCGGGCTGGCGCGCCGACAGCGAGGTTGCGTGCACGAAGCGCGCGCCCGCTCTTGCCGCGGCCAGCGCCGCCGCCGCCGCGCCCTCGACATTGATACGGGCGTAATCTTGTTCGGTGCGCGCATGCGTCTCGCCGGCAAGGTGCAAGAACGCGTCGGCGCCTTCGGCAAGCGCCCCTAGCGCCGCCTCGTTTTCAAGACTGCCTTCGACCGTATCGACATCCTGAGCGCGTTTCAGCCGCCGCGAATCGCGGGCCAGCGCGCGCACGGCGACGCCTTCGGCGAGCAACTGATCGATGACCGCGGCGCCGATAAAGCCGGTGCCGCCGGTGACTGCGACGAGCCTCACACGTGCGCTTCGGCGAGCGCTTTCGGCGCAGCTGCGTCGGCGTCGTCGTCGTCAAATTCGCCTGCGAGGTATTTCTGCTTGACCCTGGCGCGCGACAGCTTGCCAGAGGACGTCAGCACCATCGAATGCGGTCTGGCGAGAATGACCGTCGCGGGAGCGCCGGCGGCGGTCTGGATCGTCTTGGCGACCTCGCGATGCAGATCGGCGAGCGCTTCGGCCGACATGCCTCGGCGCTCGGCGACGACCACGATCTTTTCGCCTGTTCCATCATCGACGGAGAACGCGGCGACGCCGCCCTGGCGCACGCCGTCGACTTTTTCGACGGCCCATTCGATGTCCTGCGGCCAGATATTGCGGCCGTTGATGATGATGAGATCCTTGGCGCGCCCGGTGATGACGATCTCCCCGCTGAGGAAATAGCCCATGTCGCCGGTGTCGAGCCATTCGCCCCGATAGAGGCGCTCCGTCGCGTCGGCGTCGCTGAAATAACCGGGCGTCAGGCTCGGCCCCTTGATGAAGATGCGCCCCACCTCGCGGTCCTTCAGCGTCTCGCCGGTTTCCCCGCGCACGTCGATCGCATGTCCCGGCAGCGGCTTGCCGCAGAGCACGAAGCCTCTGCGATGCTCGGGCGAGGTCAGCGCCGATGAAGGCTGCGCGACGCCGGAACGGTTGTAGTGGCGCATATCGACATGATCGACGTCGATCGCCGCGCCGATTTCGGTGAAGGAAATCGCCAGCGTCGCTTCCGCCATGCCGTAGCTCGGCAGGAATGCGGTCGCCTTGAAGCCGTTGGGCGCGAACGCCTCGGCGAACAGGTTGAGCGCTTCGGGGCGCACCATATCGCCGCCGATGCCGGCGACCCGAAGCCTTGAAAGGTCGATCGCGCCGTCCTCGGCCTTGGCGGACCTGCGTGCAGACAATTCGTACCCGAAGGACGGGCTGTAGGTGATCGTCGCCTTGTTATCGGAGATGAGCCGCAGCCACAGCAGCGGCCGGCGCACGAAGTCGGACGTCGCGATAAGATCGACGGACCGTTGGCCGTACATCGGCGCCAGCCCGAAGCCGATCAGCCCCATGTCGTGATAGAGCGGCAGCCAGCTCGCCGCGCGGTCGTCCGGGCGAAGTCTCAGGCCGTGCTTCGTGATGCCGTGAAGATTGGCGTTGACGGAGGCCTGCGTGCCGATGACGCCCTTGGGCGCGCTCGTCGAACCTGACGAGTACTGAATATAGCAGAGTTCGTCCGGCCCGAACGCGACCGGCTCCGCCTCATCCTCGAGCGCGGCGAGCTCCTCAAAGCTCATCACTGCGACCGAGGAGTTCGCTGCCAGCGCATCGACGAGGAAGTCCTTGATCGACAGCGGGCCGACCGCCGCTTCGGCCTTCGCGCCCTCAACCATCAGGCGCACTTGCGTCAGGTAACCGTCCTTGCCGCCGAGATTGACGGGGAGCGGCATCGGCGCCGGGACGAGGCCGGCATGCTGGCAGGCGAAAAAGGCGGTCAGGAATTCGGGGCTCGTCTCGGCGACAAGCGCAATCCGCGCGCCGCGCGGAAACCGCGCAGCAAGGCGGCGGGCGAGCGAAACGGCGCGCGCCTTCAGCGCCGCGTAAGAAAGGACGGCCGTCAGTCCGCCGCGCAGATTGTAGAAATTGAAGCCCGCATCACCCTCGGCGGCGTAATCGAGCGCCGCCGTCAACGTCGGAAAGAGGTCGAGCCTTAAGGGCAGGCGGCCGGAATCGATCGGAGTCGGACTGGGGGCTGCCGCATGGTCGGCGCCCTCACTGGCGCCTCTTGCCGAAGCGCCCGCATCAGCGTTGAAGGTCATTTACGCCCCTCGCCCTGTTGACGGCCGCCCGAACTCCGGCCTCATCGATCCTAACCCCGGCCGGCGGGACTTCCACCGAGCGGGCTAACCTCGGGCGAATACCGTTTGAAAGAGGAGCCGGCAAGCCGGGCGCCCTCCATCGCCGGTTTCAACAATTGCTCGCCGATGTTTCAGCAGCCGCCTTTGGTGAGGAGCGGATTGAAATGCATGCCCTTTTCGCCCGCGAGGCTGCTGCGCGTTCATCCGGGGGCGCGACATCGCCTGCGCTTCGGCTGCTCGGCCCTTATGATACGCACGGCGAGAGGCGGCGCCGGTAGCCGCCGCGCGCCGGCGCCGAACGGCAAAATGATAGTTACACGGACGAAACGGATAAGGTGAATTAAGCCGTTCCGGGGAGGTAAGTGGGCCCGGAGCGGCGCGCCCGCCCCAAGCGTTGCGCCGGCGCGCAGCTCTCTCGCTTTTCCAGTTGATTTTCCGGGGCGGCTTTGTCAACAGTCTCGCCGATCAAAACGGAGGCTGATGGAAGCGCAGACGTTTCTCGCGTCGCGGCCATATCGGCGTTCTCTCCTCCGGTTTTCCAATCAGCGGCCCTACCGGGCCAAGGGAAGGGTGCAATGAGCCTAGAATTATGGCTGGTCGTCGGGGCCGGCATACTCGCCATTCTATACGGCGTCGTCACCATCCAGCAGGTGATGTCGCTTTCCGCCGGCAACGCCCGCATGAAAGAGATCGCTGCGGCGATCCAGGAAGGGGCCTCGGCCTATCTTAAACGTCAGTACACGACGATCACCATCGCCGGCGTCATCGTCTTCGCGATTGTCCTTGTTGCGCTCGGTCTCACCGCGGCGCTCGCCTTCGCCGCCGGCGCGATCCTGTCGGGCGCGGCCGGCTTCATCGGCATGCTCGTCTCGGTGCGCGCCAATGTCCGCACGACACAGGCATCTTCCGAAAGCCTCGCGAAGGGCCTTTCCGTCGCGTTCCGTGCGGGCGCTGTGACGGGGATGCTCGTCGCCGGCCTCGCGCTTCTGGGGCTTGCCGGCTATTACGCGGTTCTAACCGGGCCGATGGGCCTTGCCCCGGAAAGCCGCGAGGTTGTCAACGCGCTAATTTCGCTGTCGCTCGGGGCCTCGCTCATCTCCGTCTTCGCCCGTCTCGGCGGCGGCATCTTCACCAAAGGCGCCGACGTCGGCGGCGACATGGTCGGCAAGGTCGAAGCCGGCATTCCGGAGGACGACCCAAGAAACCCCGCGACAATCGCCGACAATGTCGGCGACAATGTCGGCGACTGCGCCGGCATGGCCGCCGACCTCTTCGAAACCTATGTCGTTACGGTCGCCGCGACGATGGTGCTCGGCTCGATTCTCTTTGCGTCGAACGCGACGGCGTTCATGTTTTATCCGCTCGCGATCGGCGCGGCGTGCATCGTCACTTCGATCATCGGCACGTTCTTCGTCCGGCTCGGCAAAGGCTCGAAGAACATCATGGGCGCGCTCTATCAGGGCCTCGTCGCCACCGGTGTTCTCTCGCTGGTCGCGATCGGCCTTGTCACCAATGCGATCTTCGGCTTTTCGGGCGCGATCGACGGCGCGACATTCTCCGGGATGAGTCTCTTTCTCTGCGGCGTCGTCGGCCTCATCGTCACCGGGCTCATCGTCTGGATCACCGAATATTACACCGGCACCGGCTTTCGCCCGGTGAAGTCGGTCGCGGCGGCCTCGGTTTCAGGCCACGGCACCAACGTCATCCAGGGCCTTGCGGTGTCGATGGAAGCGACCGCGCTGCCCGCGCTCGTCATCGTCATCGGCATCATCGTCACCTATAATCTTGCAGGCCTTTACGGCATCGCGACCGCGGTGACGACGATGCTCGCGCTCGCCGGCATGATCGTCGCGCTCGATGCGTTCGGCCCCGTCACCGACAACGCCGGCGGCATCGCCGAAATGGCGGGGCTTGAAGGCTCGGTGCGCGAGACGACCGACGCGCTCGACGCCGTCGGAAACACGACGAAGGCGGTGACGAAAGGCTACGCCATCGGTTCGGCGGGCCTCGGCGCGCTCGTCCTCTTTGCGGCGTACACGGAAGACATCAAACACTTCATCCACCTCGCCAACACGACGGACCAGCACCAGTTCTTCCGGGGCATGGAGCCTTTGGCCTTTTCGCTCTCCGATCCCTACGTCATCTGCGGGCTCTTCATCGGCGGGCTGCTGCCGTTCCTCTTCGGCGGCATGGCGATGCAGGCGGTCGGGCGCGCCGCGCAGGCGGTCGTTGAAGAAGTCCGCCGCCAGTTCCGCGAAGATCCCGGCATCATGAAGGGCACGTCAAAGCCGAATTACGGCCGCGCCGTCGATATGCTGACGCGCGCCGCGATCAAGGAGATGATTGTCCCCTCGATGCTGCCGATCCTGTCGCCGATCGTTCTCTACTTCGCGATCGGCATGGTCGCGGGCAAGGCCGCCGCGCTCGCTGCGGTCGGCGCGATGCTGATCGGCGTCATTCTGACGGGCCTCTTCGTCGCCATCTCGATGACGTCGGGCGGCGGCGCATGGGACAACGCCAAGAAGCTGATCGAGGAAGGCTTCACCGATGCGACGGGCAAGCTCCACAAGAAGGGCTCGGACGCGCATAAGGCGGCGGTCACCGGCGACACGGTCGGCGATCCGTACAAGGACACGGCGGGCCCCGCGGTCAATCCGATGATCAAGATCACCAATATCGTGGCGCTTCTGCTGCTCGCGGTGCTGGCGGGCATTTGATCCTTGTTAGAAGTACAATGAGGAAAGCCCCGGCCGCAACGCCGGGGCTTTTCTTTTGCGCACGCTTGCCCCATCGCGTCGCCGATGGACTTTGACGCGATCATCTTCGACTGCGACGGCGTGCTGGTCGATTCCGAAGTGCTGGCGATCCGCGGCGAGCGCGCGGCGCTGGAGACGCTCGGCCTTTCCTACACGCCGGAAGAATACATCCGCCGCTTCGTCGGGCTTCACGATGCGGCGTTTTTCGATCAGCTGAGAGACGATCACCGCGCACGCCTCGGCGCCGCCGCGCCCGCCGATTTCGAGGAACTGGTGCTGAGCGGGCGCCGACGCGAAATGAACGCGCTGACGATCGTCGCGGGCGCCGACGCGGCGCTCGCCGCGGCCAAGGCGCGCTATCGGCGCATCGGCGTCGCTTCATCGTCGCGCGCGATTTTCCTCGAATCGAAACTGAAGCGGATGGGGCTCTTCGACCTCGTTGCACCGCATGTCTATTCGGCGGACCTCGTCGCGGCCGGAAAGCCCGCGCCGGATATTTTTCTCTATGCGGCTGAAAGGATCGGCGCCGACCCTGCGCGCTGTCTCGTCGTTGAGGACAGCGTCAACGGCGTCAAGGCGGGCTTGGCGGCCGGCATGACTGTCTGGGGCTTCACCGGCGGCGGGCATTGTTTCGCCGGCTATGGCGAGCGCCTCGCCGCGGCGGGCGCGCACCTCATTGTCTCAGGGCACGAATCTTTCCTGGCGGCGCTTGACGGCGAGGTCGGGAGACGGCCTTAACATCCTCCCCTGCGCTGTTCGGCGCGCTGTTGCGTTCATCCTTCCCTTTCATCCTCCGGAGAACGACCGATGAATAAACTAATCGGCGCCGTCGTCGGCGCCCTTTTGCTCTCGACGCCCGCTTTGGCCGGCTACAAGGTCGAGTTCAAGCGCGACAGCGGCGAAACGAATGTCGTCACGCTCGACGGCGCCGGCACGGCGACGCTCGCCGACGGGCAGGCCGTTCCCTACACCTATGACGAGGCGACGCTGACCCTCTGCTTTGTCGCGCCGGACCGGAAACGCTGCCTCGCCTTCGCCGCCACCAGCCCCGAGCCGAAGGTCGGCGACCAGCTCCGCTACACCGCGGACGACGGCGCGCAGGGCACGGCGACCATTCTCGAAATCACGCCGTAACGCATCGCGCCAATCGCGTGTTGAAAGGCCCAGCGCCAGAGCCGGGCCTTTTTATCAGCGGTCGGCGGCTCTATTGATCGCGCCATGAATTTTGCCTCCGACAATTGGGCGGGCGCGCATCCGGCGATCATGGCGGCGCTGATGCGCGCCAATGACGGCTACGCCCCGTCTTACGGCGGCGACGCGCTGACGAAGCGGGTCGAGACGAAATTCTGCGAGTTATTCGAACGCGATGTCGCGGTTTTTTTCGTCGCGACCGGCGGTGCGGCGAACGCCCTCGCGCTTTCGCATCTGTGCCCGCCCTGGGGCATGATCCTCTGCCACGAGGAAAGCCACATCCAGATGGATGAATGCGGCGCGCCGGAGTTCATGACCGGCGGCGCGAAACTGCTCCCCATTAAAGGATTCGCCGGCAAGCTGACGCCGGCGCCGGTGAAGGCCGCGCTCGCCGGCTTTCCGGAACGTCCGCCGCACGGCATGCCCGCAAGCGTCCTGTCGCTGACGCAGGCGACCGAATGCGGGACAATTTATTCCGTAGGCGAAGTAACGGCGCTTTGTGCGGCGGCGAAGGCTGCGGGGCTAAAGGTCCATATGGACGGCGCGCGCTTCGCCAACGCGCTTTCCGCGCTCGGCTGCGCGCCCGCCGACCTGACGTGGAAGGCGGGCGTCGATGTGCTCGCCTTCGGCGGCACCAAGAACGGTTGCCTCATCGCCGAGGCGGTCGTCTTCTTCGATCCCGCTGCGGCGGCCGACTTCATGTTCCGCCGGAAGCGCGCTGGGCAGCTCTTCTCGAAAATGCGTTTCATCGCCGCGCAGTTCGACGCTTATTTTGAGGGCGGTTTATGGCTCCAGACGGCGGCGCACGCCAACGCCATGGCGCAGCGCCTCTCTGAAGGGCTCGCAGGAATTTCCGGCTGCAAGGTCTGGTATGAGACGCAGGCGAATGAAGTCTTCGTCTCGTTCCCTGCGGGCGTCGCCGAGAGGTTGCGTGCCGCCGGCGCGGCCTTTTATCCGTGGGTGACGCCCGGCGATCCGGCGAGCGCGGCCATGCAGCGCCTCATCTGTTCATGGGCGACGACGACGGACGAGGTCGATGCGTTTCTTGCGGCGGTCAGGCGCGCCTGAAAGCCTCGCGCGCGGCGCGCCAGGTGTTCGCATAGGCCTCGACGCTCGCTTCGATCGGCTGCGCGTAGCCGCCGCCGATGGCGATCGACACGGGAACGCCGCGGGCGCGCGCGCCGTCCAGAACCATGCGGTCGCGCTTCATCAAGCCGCGATGGGTGAGCGCCATGCGACCAAGCCGATCTTCCTTCAGCGGATCGACGCCCGCCTGATAGAGCACGAGATCGGGCCGGAACGCCCACACCGCCGGCAGGTGCTCGGCGAGCGCGCGAAGATAGTCATCATCCTCGACGCCGTCGGGGAGTTCGACATCCAGCGTCGATTTCTCCTTTCTGAACGGAAAATTCTTCGCGCCGTGCATCGAGAAAACGAAAACATCCTCGCGCCCGCTGAGGATGGCCGCATTGCCGTCGCCCTGATGCACGTCGAGATCGACGACGGCTATTTTTCTCACCCGCTCATCCCGGCGAAAGCCGGGATCCATATCCGCGGGAGTCTGGGCCCCGGCTTTCGCCGGGGTGAGTGGTGAATTTCGGTCAGACCCTTGAAGTAAAGTCATCGCGACGATCGCGAAATCGTTGAAGACGCAATAGCCGGCGCCGAAATCATAATGCGCGTGGTGCGTGCCGCCGGCGAGCTGGCCGGAGACGCCGTCCTCAAGCGCTGCGCGCCCCGCGGCGAGCGCGCCGCCCATCGTCGCCGCCGAGCGCCGCCAGATATGCTCCGACCACGGAAAACCGATCCGCCGCATCGCCGCCGGCGAGATCGCGCCCGTCCGCACCGCTTCGACATAGGCGCGGTCGTGCGCCGCGGCGATCTCCGCCGGCGAGGCTTCCGGCGACAGCGCGAGATTTTCCTCGCGGAGAATTTCTTCTTCGAGCAATTTTTGTCGCAGCATCCCGTACTTCGTCCCGGGAAAGCGGTGGCCGGCGGGCAGCTGCAAGTCAAAGCGGTCAGAATAAAAGACGATCATGCCGCAAGCTCATTTGCGGCGCTCGGCCGCCCTCATCTTTTTGGTCTGCCGGCGCCGGTCAAACGAGGGGGCCGCCATATCCCGCGGCGCGCGCATTGCGAAAAACATCCGCGCCGCCGAGCCACGCGTCGAATGCGTTCGGCGTCGACCATATCGCCGTCAGGGCCGCGTTCATTTCGAGCCGATACAACAAGCGGCCGGTCGACTTTAGCCCCAGAGCGAGCGCCAGCATGACGACGTCGGAGTTCTGATAGATGAAAGGCTCCGAACCGAGCGAGCGCGGATTGGTCGCGCGCTCGGCGAACGCTTTCTTGCAAGCCGGCAGCGATGAGCTGAACGCGCCCCTGCACGCCAGCGGGCGCCCCTCATAAACCGAACACGCGCCCTCCTTAATATCGAGCAGCGGACAAGGCGGGCCTGCGCCCCAGCGCTCTTCGCCGCGCTTGCCGCGCGTCAGCGCGTCGGCGGCCATGACCGCCTGCTTGACCGCGGCAAGACCTGCCGCGTCGCGCGTCGCAGCGATGTGATCGGCGAGATAGAAGGCTTCCGGTGCGGTCAATACGATAATCGTATGGCAGCAATACCAGCAGCCCTTGCTGCATGCCGCCGGGGCGGGGCCCGCCGGCGTCGGCAGCTTGACGGCGCCCATGTCCCGATAAAGCGCGCCGTAGCGGTCGATCACCTCAAATATCGTCTGCTTGCTGACGCCGAAGCGCGCGAAAAACGCCGCCGCGAAAGCGCCTTCCGCCTGCATCGCCGCCGCTTTTTTTTCCGCTAGGTCGTTCATCGATCACCGAACACGCATCAGCCCTCGTGATCGTAATGGACGGGGGCGGGGGCGTGAAGCATCGAGGGCGTCGGTCAATGCGCGGCCTTGCGCCGGGCGCGGATGTTCAAAAGCTCGACGAAGAGCGAAAAGGCGATCGCGAAGTAGAGATAGCCGCGCGGAATATGGAATCCTGCGCCGTCGGCGACGAGCGCGACCCCGACCAGCAGAATGAAGGCGAGCGCCAGCATCTTCGTCGTCGGATGGCGCTCGATGAATCCGGCGAGCGGCGTCGCTGCAGCGGCCATAACGAGCGTCGACAGCACAATGGCGGCGACCATCACTTCGATGATGTTGGTCATGCCGACGGCGGTGATGACGCTGTCGAGCGAGAAGACCATGTTGATGACGAAAAGCTGCACGACGACGGCGCTGAAGGTCGTCTTCGCCTTCGATGATTCGT
Source organism: uncultured Caulobacterales bacterium (assembly GCA_964576815.1). Classification (GTDB taxonomy): domain Bacteria; phylum Pseudomonadota; class Alphaproteobacteria; order Caulobacterales; family Parvularculaceae; genus Amphiplicatus. Next base: position 21,044 of record CAZNXR010000002.1, read on the forward strand.
GATGCGTGCCTTCGACGGCGGCGTGGATTTCCTGCGTGCCCTTCCAGAGAAGGAAGAGCCCGCCCGCGAGCAGGATGAGGTCCTTCAGCGTCACTTCGGCGAAGGCGTGACGGGCGTGCTCGTCGCCATGCGCGACAAAATCGGCGAGCGCCGTAGGAAGCGTGAACAGGGGTTCCTTGTCGAGATTGATGATCCAGAAGATGCCGCCGAGCATGGCGACGCGCAGGACCATCGCGCCCCAGACGCCGATGCGCCGCGCATTCTTCTGCGCTTCGCCTTTGAGATTCGCGACGGCGATCGACACGAACAGCAGATTATCGATGCCGAGGACGATCTCGAGAAAAGTCAGCGTGACGAGGCTGCCCCAGAAGGCCGGCGTTGCGAGCAGTTCTTCCATTGGTCAGCTTTCGATCCAGCCGGCGGCTTCGCGCAGCGTCAGCGCTTCGAGGAGCGCCGTCATATAGGGCGAATCATTGAGGCAGGGGAGGGCCGCGAAGTCGCCGCCGCCGTTCGCGTGGAAAGTCTCTGCGCCGCCGATGGCGATTTCCTCGAGCGTTTCGAGGCAGTCGGCGAGAAAGCCCGGCGTCATGACGGCAAGGCGCTTCACGCCCTCGCGCGCCGCGCCGGCGATCATGTCGTCAGTCGCGGGTCCGAGCCACTCCTCGCGCCCGAAGCGTGACTGAAACGTCACCGGCGCGAACGCCTCGCTCCACCCCATCGCCGCCCGCAACAGACGCGCTGTCTTCAGGCAATGGCAATGATAGGGATCGCCTTCGGTCAGGTGACGCTTGGGCGTTCCGTGGAAGGACAAAAGAATGCGCTCAGGCGCCCAGCCGAGCCCGGCGAGGCTTTCGTGCGCCGACTTCGCCAGCGCCTCGATATAGGCGGGATGGTCGTGATAGGCCGCCGCCATACGCACCGCCGGCTGCCAGACCAGCGGCTTCAGCGCGTCGAACACTGCGTCGCCGACGCTCGCCGTCGTCGAGCGCGAATGCTGCGGATAAAGCGGAATGATGACAATGCGATCGCAGCCTTGCTCCTGCATCGCTTTGATGCGCGCCGGGATCGAGGGATCGCCGTAGCGCATCGCGAAATCGACAACCGCCCGGGACCCGAGTTTTTCTTTCAGCGCGGCAGCGGCGCCCTCGGCGTAAACGCGCAAGGGCGAGCCGCCCTCCGTCCAGATCTTGGCGTAGGCCTTGGCGCTTCGCGCCGGGCGGATGTTCAAAATGACGCCGTGAAGGAGCGGCAGCCACAGCGCCCGGGGATAATCGACGACGCGCCGGTCCGACAGGAACTCGGCGAGATACCGGCGCACGGCGCCCGTCGTCGGCGCTTCAGGCGTGCCGAGATTGACAAGCAACACGCCGAGGCGACGCTGCGGCAGGACAGGGTGGTCAAGCGGCAGCGCCATATCGATCGTTGTCCGGATGTTCACGAAGCGTTCCGCACTCTGAGCTTAGTCTTTAGCGCCTTCTACGCAACGCTCCGGCGCGCCGATGATAAGAAGCGCCATCCGTGCGTGTCTTGTCACAAAAGGGAAACAAAAAAAACCGATTAGGCTCGCGCCGAAGTGTCCGCCAGGCTGGCGAAACGCGCAGCGGGGAGGCTTGTCTCATCGTGGAAGTTTTCGGAGTCAGCATCTGGGCCGCCCTCGGCTTCTTTTTCGCCGCTTATGCGGTCGTCGGCAATGACGCGTTGCAGACGCTCGGCACGTTCATCAACTCGAACCAGAAGCTGCCCTGGTGGGCGACGTTCCTGTTCGCCGGAACCGTGCTCGTCGTCGTCTTTGGCTACGGCTACGTCATCTATGACGGCGATCCGTCCTGGGGCCGCCTTTCCGACGTGAAGAAGTACCCGATCTTCGAAGTGCAGTGGTATCATGTCGTCCCGGCCGCGATGCTGCTCGTCATCACCGCCTTCGGCATTCCGGTATCGACGACTTTCATGATCTTGACCGTGTTCGCGAGCCTTGCCGGGCTCCAGGGAATGCTGATCAAGTCGCTGCAGGCGTATGCCTTCGCCTTCATGGCGGGCCTTGCCCTTTACACGCTGCTCGCGCCGACGGTCGAGCGCTGGTTCCTGAAATCGCCGGACGACGCGCAGAAGCCTGTCTGGATTCTGCTGCAATGGGTGTCGACCGCCTATCTCTGGTCGGCGTGGCTCATTCAGGACTTCGCCAACATCTATATCTATCTGCCGCGCCAGCTTAGCCCCGAAGCTGCGGCGGGTTCGATCGCAATCATACTTGCCCTGCTGCTCGTCACGTTCATCGGCAAGGGCGGTCCGGTGCAGAAAATCCTCCGGACAAAAACCAATGTCGTCGATATCCGGTCGGCGACGATCATCGACTTCACTTATGCGACCATTCTTGCGTTCTTCGCCTATGTGAACAACACGCCGATGTCGACGACATGGGCTTTTCTCGGGCTGATCGCGGGGCGCGAATTCGCCATTGCGACGATCGACAAGATCCGCTCGCCTGGCGCCACCTTCAAGATCGTCGCCTCTGATGCGGCGAAGGCCGCGCTCGGCCTCGTCATCAGCGTCGTCATGGCGGTCGGCCTGCCGCGGCTGGCGCAGGCGCTCGCGGGCTAGATCATCGGTCGTGATTCCTGAATCACGCCCGATGATCTAGTCTTTTGTTTTATCGCGCCGTTCGGCGAAGAACCGGTGTCCACTTCTTCGCCCGGCGCTCTAATGGATCAGTCCGGCGCGGACCCGCCGGCAAGACGCAGCGGGACTTCTGAACCGCAGGACATATCGCGCGCAGGCGCGCAATCCGCGAGCAGGCCGCGTTCTTCAAGGTAAGGCACCAACAGGTCAAGCCGGTCGGTCTGAACGAAGCGCGCGCCGGCGCGCAGCGCCTCCGCAAAGCCTTTCGGTCCGTCGTCGCGGCCCATCACATTCGCAAAGAGCACGATGCCGTTGTCAGCGATCGCGCGCGCGGCGCGAAAGCTCCAGTTGCGCCGCCGGAGCCCCATGACCTCGACGCCGTCCGCCCGCGCCTCCCGCGTGGCGGAAAGGCTTTGGTAGTGCGGCCGAAGCGCGTAGCGCGGCGGCAACGGCTTCATCATGCGGTAATGCCAGGCGCGCACGAACACGGTGACGAGGGCGCCGTCGTCAAAACCCTCCTCGTCGAGGATCGCCGCGATGCGCGCGGCTGATTCCTGCGGCCCCGCCTTGAAGTCGATATCGACGCCGGCGCGGCCCCTAACACGCCGAAGCGCTTCCCGAAGCGTCGGCACGCGCTCCCCGGCGAATTCGGGGGCGAACCACGACCCGGCGTCGAGCGCCTTGATCTCGGCGAGCGTCATTCTCGCCACAGCCCCGCGGCCGTCGGTCGTCCGTTCGACGCGCGCGTCATGCATGACGACGAAATGACCGTCGGCCGTCATGCGCACATCCATCTCGACGATGCGCGCGCCCATCTCGATCGCCTTGTCGAAGGCGGCCAACGTGTTCTCGGGCGCAAAGCGCTTCGTGCCGCGATGGCCGACAGCGACCACGGGGGTCCCCATCGGCGCCATCGATTCGCGGGCAGTCCGCTCCGTGACGTTCAAGGTCGCGCCTCCGGCGAAGGCTGCGGCGGCGAGCGCCGCGAACAACCATACCGCCTTGCCTCCGAACTCGCCAATCTTCATCGCATCCGCCCCGCACCCATGTCGGTGCGCGGACTAGGGGCGTTCGGTGACGCGCAAATGTCAGGATGCTGACGGTTCGTCGTCAGTCCGGTTACGGATCAATGACAAAGGCGCAGGCCTTGCGCGAATTAACTATTCGGCCTTCAGCGCGTCCTCGTCCGGCATGCCGACGATGTGGAAGCCGGCGTCGACATGCAGCGTCTCGCCGGTGCAGGACGCGCCGAGATCGGAGAGCAGGTAGAGCGCCGCGCCGGCGACGCCCTTCGGGTCGGTGTCGTCGCGCAGCGGCGATGATTTCCGGTTGAACGAGAACATGTGCCGGCCGGAGGAAATTCCCGCTGCGGCGAGCGTCTTGATCGGCCCGGCGGAGATCGCATTGACGCGCACGCCGGCGGGCCCGAGGTCGCGGGCGATGTAGCGCATCGAAGCCTCAAGCGCGGCCTTGGCGACGCCCATGACGTTGTAGTTCGGAATGGTGCGCTCGGAACCGAGATAAGTGAGCGTCACCATCGATCCGCCGTTCGCCATCAGCTTCGAAGCGCGATGCGCGGCGTCGACGAAGGAGAACGCGGAGACGTCCATCGTGTCCTTGAAATTCTGACGCGAAGTGTTGGCGACGAAGGAACCTTCGAGCGCGGCCTTGTCGGTGAAGGCGATCGAGTGGACGAGGAAATCGAGCGTTCCCCATTCCTTGGCGATGGTCGCGAAGGTCTTCTCCATATGCAGGTCGTCAAGGACGTCGCATTCGAGGATGAGCTTCGCCCCAAGGCTTTCGGCGAGCGGACGCACGCGCCGCTCCATCGCTTCATTGAGAAAGGTGAAGGCGATCTCAGCCCCTTGCGCGTGGAGCTGCTGCGCAATCGACCAGGCGATCGAGTTTTTGTTGGCGACGCCCATGATGAGGCCGCGTTTTCCTTTCATTAACGCGCCGGCGGGGAAGGCGGGTTCGTCGGTCATGGTGAGCAAGGTCCCGTGTTTGACAACAATCATGTAGGGCGGGCTTCAGCCCGCCGTCCAGCAAAAGAGGCGGGGCGAGCCCCGCCCTACACCCGCGCGACGATCAAACATCCGTTGGTGCCGCCGAAGCCGAAGGAGTTTGTCAGGAAACAGTCGATCTTGGCGTTATCGACGCGCTGGCGGACGATCGGCAATCCTTCAAACTCGGGATCGAGCTCTTCGATATGCGCGCTCTCGCAGAGGAACCGGTCGCGCATCATGATGAGGGAATAGATCGTCTCTTGCGCGCCGACGGCGCCGAGCGAATGGCCAGTCAGGGATTTTGTCGAGGAGAAGGGCGGGACATGGGCGCCGAACGCTTCGCGGAGCGCTGCAGTCTCTTTCGAATCGCCGACCGGCGTCGAGGTGCCGTGCGTGTTCACATAATCGATCGGCTGTCTCACCGTCGCCATCGCCGCCTTTATGCAGCGAACGGCGCCCTCGCCTGAGAGCTGCACCATGTCGTAGCCGTCGGAGTTCGCGTAGTAGCCGACGATCTCGCCATAGATCGTCGCGCCGCGCGCCTTGGCGCGGCTCATCTCCTCGAGCACGACGACCCCCGCGCCGCCGGCGATGACGAAACCGTCGCGGTTCTTGTCATAGGCGCGGCTCGCGGTCGCAGGCGTCGCGTTATAGCGCGACGCCATCGCGCCCATTGCGTCGAAAATATTCGACATCGTCCAGTGGCAATCCTCGCCGCCGCCGGCGAAGACGACATCCTGCTTGCCCCAGATGATCTGCTCGGCCGCCGCGCCGATGCAGTGCACCGACGTCGCGCAGGCGGACGAGATCGAATAATTGACGCCGAGTATTTTGAACGGCACGGCGAGCGTGGCGGAATTCGTCGATGACATCGCTTTTGGAACGACTGTCGGGCCGATGCGTTTCGTGTTCTTGTTCTCGCGCGTCACGTCCGCCGCCTCGACGATCGCAGCCGTGGACGGCCCGCCCGAACCCATGATGATGCCGGTCATCGGGTGCGAGATTTCGTCCGGTGCGAGTTTCGCGTCCTGTATCGCTTCCTGCATCGCGATGTAGTTCCACGCTGCGCCCTCGCCCATGAAGCGGCGCGTGCGCCGGTCAAGGGCGATCTCGGGATCGACGGCAGGGCGCGCATGGACCTGACAGCGAAAACCAAGCTCGGCAAATGCCGGCGCGAAGGTGACGCCGGAGCGCGCTTCCTTCAGCGCGCGCGTCACTTCGGCGACATTTGCGCCGATCGACGAGACGACGCCCATGCCGGTGATCGCGACCCGTCTCATAGTCCTCCCGATCAGCCCGGCGCTCAGGACTGGGCGCCGGCCTTCAATTGCGTGTCCGAGAATAACCCGACGCGCAGGTCCTTCGCCTCATAAATCGTCCTGTCGTCGGCGATGACGCGCCCGTCGGCGATGCCCAGCACCAGCCGTCCGCTCATCACGCGGCGAAGGTCGATTTCATAGCGCACAAGGCGCACGGCCGGCGTCACCTGTCCCGTGAATTTCACCTCGCCGCAACCGAGCGCACGGCCCTTTCCGGGCAGGCCCGACCAGGTGAGGAAAAACCCCACCATCTGCCAAAGAGCGTCGAGCCCGAGACAGCCCGGCATAACCGGGTCGCCTGGAAAATGGCATTCGAAGAACCAGAGGCTAGGGTGCACATCGAGTTCCGCGATCGCCTGCCCCCGCCCGTGGGGGCCGCCGTCGCGCGTGATGCGCGTCACGCGGTCGAACATCAGCATCGGCGGCACGGGCAGTTGCGCCGTACCGGGCCCGGCGAAGCCGTTCATGCCGCAGCGCAGCAACTCCTCGCGCGTGAAACTTGATTTTTCGGTCATCGCTCCCGGCCGTCGGCGCCGCGGGTCTTTCATCAATCTCCGGAGTCGTAGAGCGCGCGCCGACGAGGGTCAATCGCGCGGCGCACCAAGGCCCGCGAGTGCGTCGCCGCCGAAAACGGCGCTCGCGGGAACCCAGCCCTCGGCGGCGCCTGCGGAGACTTTGAGCCAGCCTTCCTTGCGCGCATCGATCCGGGCGAGAACGCCGGGGCCGAGCGTTGCGCTTGAGGCGGCGTTTGTCGCCGGCTTTTGCCGCAGCACCGCGTCGTCCGTCGCCTGCACATGCGTCTGCGCGCGCAAGGTGACGCGGTGGGCCCAGCATTCATCGCCCGCGGCATCGCGGATTTTGCGCCAGTGATCGACCGACTCGGCGATGACGAGCACTGGCGCGCCCTTGCGGCGAAACACGAAGCGGATGGGATGGCCGCTCGACGGGCCGATCCGGCAATTCGTCTCGTCATATTTGAGGCTGAGGAACCGGGGAACGGGCTGGCCGGACGGCGTATCGGTTCTGACGCGGGGTGCGCCGCCGTCGGCTTCTGCGGGCAGGGGAAGCGCGCTCAACGGGAGCGCGATCAGCAACAGGACGGCGCGCAGAGTCATCGGGCCGGGGCTATCAAATCGAAATTGCCGGACGGGCGGGTCGCGAGCCGTGCGGCTCGACATTTACATTTGGCGAGGGTGGCTTAACGAAGGGTTAAGGTCGCCGCCGCACGCCGCCTGAAGGAATTTCGATGCCGCATCGCCGCCTCAAGGTAGGAGTGACCCGGAGATTGCCGGACGCGGTCGAAGCCCGGCTCGGCGCGCTGTTCGATGCGGTCCTCAATCCCGCGAACGCGCCGCTGAGCCGCGAGCGCCTTGTCGCGCTGGCGCAGGAAGTCGATGTGCTCGCGCCGACGCTCGGCGATGCGCTTGACGCCGCATTTTTTTCGGCCGCCGGGGATCGCCTGAAGCTCGTCGCCAATTTCGGCGCCGGCGTCGATCATATCGACGTCGCTAGCGCCAATGCGCGCGGGATCACCGTGACGAACACGCCTTCCGTTCTCGCCGAGGACGCCGCCGACATGGCGATGGCGCTCATCCTCGCCGTTCCGCGGCGTCTCGTCGAAGGCGTCAAGGCGCTGGAAGACGGCGCCTTTGTGGGATGGACGCCGACCTGGATGCTCGGCCGTCGCGTCCGCGGCAAGGCGCTCGGCATCATCGGGTTGGGCCGCGTCGGCGAAGCGATCGCCCGGCGTGCGAAAGCCTTCGGCCTCACGATCCACTATCACAACCGCAAGCCGATCAATCCGCATATCGAGGATGAACTCGGCGCGCGTTTCTGGCCCGATCTCGACGCCATGCTCGCGGCGGTCGATATCGTGTCGGTCAATTGCCCATCGACGCCGGAGACCTATCATCTCCTCTCTCGTGCGCGCATCGCGCTGATGAAATCGGACGCCTATGTCGTCAACATCTCGCGCGGCGAGATCATCGATGAGGAAGCGCTCGCCGACGCGATCGTCGCGGGGCGCCTCGCCGGCGCCGGGCTCGACGTCTTCGAGAATGAGCCGCGGCCCAATGCGCGGCTTCTCTCCGCGCCGAATGTCGTCCTGTTGCCGCACATGGCCTCATCGACGATCGAAAGCCGCATCGAAATGGGCGAGCGCGTCATCATCAACATCAAAATGTTCGCCGACGGCCATAAGCCGCCCGACCGCGTCATTCTCGGACTTTCCTAGACCGGGCTCAATCAACGCGGCAGGTCGGGGCAGACGAAAGGCGCGGCCGCCGGCTTGAAGCGTTCGATTTTCTGACCGTCCGGCAGGTTCAGTCCGATCGTCAGTGCGTCGGGGCCAGCCTCGAGAACATCGGCGGAAATCTCGACGCCGTCCTCGGACCACCGGATTTCTCCTTCCCTGCCGCGGCGCCACGCGGACAGGCGGTAGGTTTCGCCGCATGAGCCCTGCAGCATCGAGCCATCGGACAGGAACGCCCGGATGACGCCGGTGCGCCCGTCAGGTTCGGCAAGCGTCCAGAAACGATCCGTAAGCGGATCGTCCGCCGGCGTCGCCATACTTGCGGTTTCGAGGGACGCCGCCGGGGCGGCAGGCGCGTTCTCCGGCGCTTTGACGCAGGCCGCCGCGCAAGCGACCGCACCGATGCAAATCATGATCCGTATGAACTCTCTCCATTTCCGCGTTCGGCAAACAAGATGACTTGATGATTTCGCCGATGTCGAGGCGCTATTCGATCCCGATGCAGTCAAGCGCCGCCGCTTTGCCCCGCGCCGGCCGCGATGAGGCCTTCTGCTGACGGGGCCGGCGCCTCATCCGCCTGCGCTTGAGACGTCGGCGAAACATTTTCCGGGCCGGGCGTTCTTGAATAGCTGACGGCGATGACGAGGGCTGCGATCAGATATTTCTGCAAGGCAATGCTCCTTGCCGGGCGCCCCGCCGGCGTTTGCGGCCGAAAGTTGCGCCGACGCTGATCCTGGCGCATGCCTTATTGCGCCATCGCCCGCCGCGCGGGAAGGATGAATATGAGTTTATACGCGTCGTACATTGAGCCGGCTCTCGTCAGTTTCGCCTGTTCGCTGCCGCCGATCCGCGCGGAGCGCGCCAAGATCATTCCGCAAGCCGCCGGCGCCGTCCTCGAAGTCGGCTTCGGTTCAGGGCACAACGCGCCCTTTTACGACGCGGCGCGAGTCAGTCGCCTGATTGCCCTTGAGCCCTCGGCGCCGATGCGCGCGAAAGCGCGCCAGCGGGTGGCGGCGCTGTCGATGCCGTTCGTTTGGCTTGATCTCAAGGCGGAGGAGATCCCGCTTGACGCCCAATCGGTCGACACCGTCGTCACGACCTTCAGTTTGTGCACGATCCCGGATGCGGCCCGCGCGCTCGCCGGCGTCAGGCGCGTCTTGAAGCCGGAAGGCCGTCTCCTTTTCCTCGAACATGGCGTTGCGCCCGACGCGGCCGTGCGCCGCTTTCAAGATCGGCTCGATCCCCTGTGGGGAAGGATCGCGGGCGGGTGCCATCTGAACCGCGACCCGCTGGGGCTTGTCCGCGCTGCAGGCTTCACCATCGCCAGCGCCGCCCAGCGTTACGCCCGCGGCGCCCCCCGGTTCGCCGGGTTCCTGACGTCGGGCGTTGCAATCGCGTAACGCTCCCGACCGCATCGCGGCAAGGTGAGGGCGGGACAACGATTTTTAAGTTGATTTGAACGAAAGACTGCTAATTTCTAGGGGTGAGGGGAAATCAGCCCCAAACGGGTAAACGGTGCGTTAACGGTATGGTCTTGTGCGGGCGCAGTGCGGCGGTGGGGGCGATGGCCCTGTTCGCCTTCGGCTCCGGCGCAGCGGTCGCGGACAGCGCCCCGGGCCATGACGCCTTTGCGCGTCTTTCCGCAACGGATTCGATCGTGCTCGCCGTCCAGGCGGATTTCGGCAAAGGCCGCGACGTGCGCCTTACCGTTTATGACGACCCCTCGACCTTTCTCGAAACGCCCGCCTCACGCCACCACGCGAGGGTCGGCGACGACGGTCTCGCCGTGGTATCGGTCCCGGGTCTCAAGGCCGGGGAATACGCCTTCGTCGCCTATCTTGACGAAAACGGCGACGGTAAACTGAACCGCAATGCGCTCGGCAAACCGAAAGAGCCGTTCATCTTCTCGAACGATGTGAAGCCGAAGCTCAAGAAGCCGAGCTTTGACGA
>CAZNXR010000003.1:0-8226 GCA_964576815.1 uncultured Caulobacterales bacterium
CCCGCGCCCTGAATATCGCCGATGAGATGGGTGTGCATGTCGATAAGGCCGGGGAGGACCGTCTTGCCAGACCAGTCGATGACGCGCGCGCCATCCGCCGGCGGGGCCCACGGGGCGACCGCAGCGATCCGGTCGTTCTCGATACGGATCATCTGGTCGGTCAGGACGCGCGCGCGTTCGACGTCGATGAGGCGGCCGGCGCGGACATGAAGAGTTTCCGCAGCGGCTCCGCCGCAGATGACCATCGCAGCCGTCATGGCGGCGAGCGCGTGTCGCATCCTTGCCTCCAAAGAAAACGGGCGGAATGGTCCCCCCATTCCGCCCGCGGATCAACTCTCGCCTCAGGCCCTAGAAATCCTGGCCGAAGCGAATGCCGTAAGTGCGCGGCTGCGCCGTGCCCTGGAAGCGTCCCTGCCCGCAGGTGCCGATCGGACAAGCGACGAAGCTGACGAGGTTCGGCACCTCGTCGAAGACGTTATTGACGTAACCGACGAGGCGCCAGTTATCGCCCCGTACGCCGAAATTAAGGTCGGCGATGACGAAGCCGCCCTGGTCCCCAATGATCGCCTGGTCGGCGACGAGGAGGTTCGACGGCGCCGTCGTCTGGCCGGAGAGCGAGCCTTGCAAATGGCCCGTCAGCGCCCCGATCGGATGTTCGTAGCGCGCTGTAAGCGTGCCTTTGAACTTCGGCACGACCGGAAGCCGCGTGCCGTCAGGCGCTTCGGGGTTGCCGGTCTCATCGCCGTCCGTCAACGGATTATCGACCGCTTGCGGGCAATCGGTCTCCGGCACGCCGTTCTCATCGACGAAACCGCAGAAGTTTTCGCTGAGTTCGGCGTTGATCCAAGACACCGCGCCGTTCAACGTGAAGCGGTCGGTCGGCGCCCAGGTCATGTCGGCCTCAAGGCCGTAGATGCGCGCCTGCGCGGCGTTGTTGATCTCCGTGAGGCCGTTGAGGCCGAGAATGGGGAACTGGAAGTCCTTCCATTTTTGCCAGAAGAACGCGCCGTTGAAAATGAACGTGTTCTCCGCCCAAGCCGATTTGAAGCCCGCTTCATAATTGACGAGCTTGTCTTCAAGATAAGGCGGCAGCGTGCCGCGCCGGTTGACGCCGCCCGGCCGGAACCCGGTCGAGTAGGTCGCATACACCAATTTGGAATCGTCAAGCTCATAGGTGAGGTTGAGCCTGTGGGTCAGCCCGGTGTTCTTCGTCGATTTGTCGATATTGGTGCACGGAGAATTGGCGACGATCGGGTTCGGATCGAAACAGGAGAGTTCGCCCGTCGTGGTCCCGAAGTTGGTCGCAAAGCCGGGCCCGTAGCCGAAGAAGCCTTGCAGCGAGTTCCGGTACTTGAAGCCCCGCACCCCGCCGGTGAAGGTGAGGCGGTCGGTCAGGTCGAAGTAAAGCTCGCCGAAGATCGCAAGGTCGCGATCGACGCGGAGCTGCTGCGTCAGCCAGACGGTGTCGTCTTCGCCCGTCACCTCGAGCACGTCGGCGAGGTTGCGGATGAAATATTGCTGGCGGATGTTGTGGGTCTGCCGGTTCTGGAAGAAGCCGGCGATGAAGCGCAGCCGCTTGTCCTGCGGCGACGAGATGCGGATCTCGTTTGAATACTTCCCGAAGGAATCGTCGCCGACATAAAATTGCGTCGGGTCGATGAGGTCGCCGGGCCCGCCATTGCCGTAGAAATAGCTGCCGTACCCGAAGACCGTGTCGTAGTAATAGGCGTAGTCCGTGTAGTCGGAACTGGAATCGATCTGGCGGCGCAGATAGGCGCCGGCGTAGATGACGTCGAAATTGCCGATCTTGCCTTCCAGCGTCAGCGCCGCCTGACCGAACTTGTCGTTGTTGAATTCGGGCTCGAAGCGCGAGACGGCGTAGTCGCCGGCGTCGGGATCGAAGAAATTGACGCCGGTCTGCTCCGATCGCTGCAACAGGACCGAGGGCGATAACGTCCAGTTCTCGTCGAGATCGACGCGCAGCGCCGCGCGCAGGCCGTAGGTGTCGATATCGTTGAAATTGTCTTCGACGAGCGCCGCGTTGTCCTTGCCGATGCCGGAGGTTGGAAAGACGCGCCCGCCGAGCACATTGTCAATATAGCCGGCGTCGCGCTTGTAATAGCCGACGAGGCGGATCGCCGCGTTGTCGCTGATCGGCTGGTTGAGGTAGCCCTCGAACTGATAACCGATGTCTCCGTCCTCGACCTGGTTCACTTCGAGGTCGTAGCCCGCCTCGAACCCATCGACGTTCGGCTTTTTGGTGATGATGCGCAGAACGCCCGACTGCGCGGAGGCGCCGTAAAGCGTTCCCTGCGGACCGGCGATCGCCTCCACCCGCTCGATGTCGTAAATGTGGACCGGCAGGAAGCCGAGAATTGTCGTAACAGGTTGTTCGTCGAAATAGACGCCGACTGAGGGCAGCGAAGCGGAGTGGTTGCCGTCTCCGCCCGACACCACGCCGCGGAAATAGACGGTCGTCGCGTTAGGGCCGGTCGACTGGAACGTCACTGAGGGCAGGAACTTCGCGTAATCCTCGAACGACGCAATCTCAAGGTTCTCCAGAGTCTCCGAGCCGAGCGCGATGATCGAGATCGGCACGTCCTGAAGATTTTCCGCGCGCCGCTGCGTGGTGACGACGATCTCATCGACTTGCGCCAGCGCCGGCGAAAGCGCCGTGCCCGCGGCGGTCAGCACGGAAGAAGCAAGCAGCGCGGATTTCGCGGAATTGCGCCGCGCGCGGACAAATTCGTTCATAATAGCCACTCCCTGAAAAGCCGCCCGCGAACAGGAATAGACCCCGCGGGCAGCCGCCCTCATTCGGAAGGCTATCTGCTTCGCGGAACCGTCACAATCGCGATTTTCAGGCTGCTTCTTTTGTCGGGCGCCTGTGGATTTCGCGCCGCACCACGACGCTGCGCGATTTTATGCTAGGAATGGGGATTGCCGGGATATCCGTCCGACACCGCGCCCAGCGCCGCCTTCATCGGCCCCAGCCATTCTTCATAGTGTCGCCACTGGTCAATGCCTTCGGTGAAGATCGGGCGGCGCACCTGTTCGCTGCTCGGCGTTCGGACGGCGCGGTCGGTTTCGTAAAATCTAAGGCAGGCGTCCTCGAAGGGAACGCCGATATAGGCGAGCATCGCGCGCACCTCGCCTTCGAGGTCCTCGACAAGCCGCTCGTGGATGACGCGGTGAACGGCGCCGGGCATCGTCTCGTCATAGCGCGCCATGAGGGCGACATAGTCGCGATAGTAGCGCGCGATGCGTTCCTGTCCGTAGCTAAAGCCCTGGCCCTTGGCGAAATGCTGTTTGAAGTTTGAAAAGCAGCACGCCATCGGGTGGCGGCGCGCGTCGATGATCTTTGCGTTCGGCAGGATCAACCGGATCAGCCCCGCATGGATGAAATTGTTGGGCATCTTGTCGATAAAATAGGGCTTGTCCGTCTTCCGCTGCGGGCGCGTGCGCGAAAGAAACTCAGCGCCGAGGCGCGCGAACTCCTCCGCCGGCAGATCGGCGATGATCGCGGGGTAGGCGGATTTTTCACCCTTGCCGCGGGCGCCAAGCTCGCGCGCGATTGCGATGATGTCGGGCAGCTCTGTCGTGCCCTCGATCTGCGAATGGCTGGAGAGGATCTGCTCGATCAGCGTCGAGCCGGCGCGCGGCATGCCGACGATGAAGATCGGATCGGGCGCGGGATGGCCTTGCCCGGCGCGCGCAGCGAAAACCGCCGGGGCATAGAAGCGGCCGATCTCCTCCATCCGGCCCGCCATCTCGTCCTCGTCATAGCCGATCTGCGTCTGGCGCAAGGTGTTGGCGCGGTCGTAATGCGCGAAAGAACGCGCGTAGTCGCCCTTATCCTCGAACGCCTTGCCGAGCGCGAAGGCGAGGTGAACGCGGTCTTCGTCGGAGATATCCTCGCGCGCATATTCGCGCTCCATCACGGCGACGTCCTCGTCGGAGAAGCGGAAGGTCTTGAGGTTCGCAAGGCTCCACCACGTCTCGCCGAGCGAGGGCTTCAGGCCGATCGAGCGGCGATAGGCGTCGATGGCGTCGCCGGCGCGCCCGACCGTTTTCAGCGCATGGCCGTAACTCATCCAGTTTTTCGGATGATTTGGAAACGCGCCGAGCAGCGCCGCATATTCCGGAATCGCCCGGTCGTAGTCGCCATGGCGCACGAGGGCGGAGCAGTAGAGCGTCCGGTAACTCGGGTCGCCCGGCCTCGTCTTCAACAGCATTTCCGCGGCCGCGATCGGCTCTTCGGTCTTGCCCTGGCGCAGCTGCACGATGGCGAGATTGTGGCGCGCGGCGAGGAAGTCGGGCGCAAGCTCCAGCGCGCGCGCCAGCAGAGTCTCGGAATCCTTGTAGCGCCCGATCCGCGCGGCGAGTTCGGCGAGCATGCGGATCGCCGCGACATCGGTCGGGTGACGGCTGAGATAGGCTTTCAACTGACGTTCGGCGACCGCAATGCGACCGTCATTGAGCGCGACCGCCGCTTCGAGCAGCGCCGGGTCCTTCGCCGAGGCGGTGACGTGATTGACATAAGCGCGGCCCGCAAGGTCGTCGTCGCCCGCGCGCGTCAGTTCATCGGCGAGCGCGCGCCAGCCGTTCGCGATGCCGCCGTTCGTCTCCATCGCGCGTGCGGCGAACGCCATGGCGCGTTTTCCTTCCCCGCGCGCGGCTTCGGCGAGGGCGAGTTCGAGCATGAGTTCTGCCGACCGCGGCATGCCCTTCAACGCGAGCGCTAGATGGGAGATCGCTTCGCCGGTCTCGCCGAGACGGCGCCTCGCCGCGCCCATCAGGAAATGCGCGCGCGCATCGCCGCGCACCGAATTGAGAATTTCGGCGGCTTGCTCGGCTGCCAGCGCCGGCTCGCGCGCCAGGAGGTCGAAGCCATGGCTCAGCGCGACGGCGATCGTGCCGCGGGGGTCGTCGCCGCCCGCCGTCAAGCGAGCCTCTTCGCCGCGGCGTCGAGCGCTTCGCCGAAGCGGTCGACGACGAATTTAAGGTCCTCGTGCGGGATCATCAGGGGCGGGCAGAAAGCGACCGTATCGCCAAGCGCGCGCACGAGCACGCCGCGGGCTTTGGCTTCCGCCTGCACGATCGCGCCGGCGCCGCGCGCGGGGTCGAAGGGCTTCCGGCCGCTCTTGTCCTCTGCGAGCTCGACGCCGGCGATAAGGCCGCGCCCCCGCACCTCGCCGACCAGAGGATGGTCTGCATACTGAAGAAGACCGTCCTGCAGCGCGGGCGCCCGCTCGCGCGCCATGGCGACGATGTCCCGCTCCTCATAGATCTTCAGCGTTTCGAGCGCGACGGCGGCCGCGACCGGATGGCCGGAATAGGTGAAGCCGTGCCCGAAGAGCGTGATCTTGCGGCTTTCCTCAACCATCGCCGCGAACACGCGATCATTGACGAGAAGCGCCGCCATCGGGATGTAAGAAGCGGTAAGCGCTTTGGCGCAGGTCAGCATGTCGGGCTTCAGCCCGTAAGTTTCAGACCCCCACATGTTCCCCGTGCGCCCGAAACCGCAGATGACTTCATCGGCGACGAGGAGGAGATCGTATTTCCGGCACAGCGCCTCGACCCCGGCGAAATAGCCGCGCGGCGGGGGAATGACGCCGCCCGCGCCTTGCAAGGGCTCGGCGAAGATCGCCCCGACGGTGTCGGCGCCCTCCCGCAGAATGATCGCTTCGGTTTCGGCGATAATGCGCGCGGCGAAGGCTTCCTCCGTTTCGCCGTCCTTCGCCCCCTTCCAGTAATGCGGGCAGGGCGCACGCACGATGCGCGCGATCGGCAGGTCGAAATCGGCGTGCATGCGCGGCAGGCCGGTGAGGCTCGCCGACGCGATGGTCGAGCCGTGATAGGCCTTTTCACGCGCGATGACTTTTTTCTTGTCAGGTTTGCCGTTCGCGTTCCAGAAATACCAGACGAGCTTCAGCGCGGTGTCGATCGCCTCGGAGCCGGAGTTCGCATAGAGCGCGCGCGTGAGGCCCTCCGGCGCGATCGAAATGAGCCGCTCGGACAATTCGATAAGGACGGGCGCCGTGCGGTGCGCGAAGGTCGAGCAATAGGGAAGCTCTAGCATCTGCCGGTAAGCCGCGTCGGCGAGCCGCTTTTCGGAAAAGCCGAGCGAGGCCGACCACAGGCCGGCCATCGCATCGATGTATCGCTTGCCGGCGTCGTCGACGACCGCCGCGCCGTCACCCCGGACGACGATGAAGGGTCCGTCTTTCAGATGCGCGTCGAGATTGGTCTGCGCATGGACGTGATAGGCGATATCGCGCGCGGCGTCGGAATTGGGCTTCATCAGGGTAGGGGCCTCTTGTTCCCCGGTTATCTTGTCTGCATCGGCGGTTTCCCATACCCCCTCGGCGGCAGGAAAGAAATCATCTCCCCTGCGCCAATCAACGTCTTCAGGCTCCTCTTTTGTCGATGCTCTCGGTCATCATCGTAAATTACAATTCCGGCGATCGGCTTCGCCGGTGCCTTCAGCATCTCGGCCGCCAAACTTTCACGGATTTCGACGTCATCGTCATCGACAACGCGTCGTCCGATCGATCCCTCGACGAAGCGCTGGGCGTCGCGCCGGCGTCGCTGCGGCTGCGGACGATCCGGTCGGGA
The DNA here is from genome assembly GCA_964576815.1 of uncultured Caulobacterales bacterium. Lineage (GTDB taxonomy): Bacteria > Pseudomonadota > Alphaproteobacteria > Caulobacterales > Parvularculaceae > Amphiplicatus. The sequence goes on from CAZNXR010000003.1 coordinate 6,619, forward strand.
GAAAATCTCGGCTTTGCGGCGGGCAACAATGTCGCCGCGCGCGAGGCGAGCGGAGAGTGGCTCGCCTTTCTAAACCCCGACGCCTATGCGGAACCCGGATGGCTGTCGGCGCTTGTCGCTGCGAGCGGCCGTTATCCGTGGGCGGACGCTTTCGGCTCGTCCCAGCTTAAGGCCGAGGATCCGGCGATCATCGACGGCGCAGGAGACGTCGTGCACGTTCTCGGCGTTCCCTATCGCGGTCATTTCGGATGGCCCGTGGAAAAGCTTCCCGCCGACGGCGAGTGTTTCGCCCCATGCGCCGCCGCGGCGATGTACCGGCGCCGGACCTTTCTCGATCTTGGCGGCTTTGAGGAGCGGTTTTTCTGCTACGGAGAGGATGTCGATCTCGGCTTTCGCCTGCGCCTCGCGGGCGGGCGATCGGTTCAGGTGAACGCCGCGCGCGTGCTGCATGAAGGCTCCGGCGTGACCGGCCGCTACAGCGATTTCACCGTCTATCACGGCAATCGCAACCGCATCTGGATGACCTATCGCAACATGCCGGGGCCGCTTTACTGGCCGCTGACGCCGTTTCGTCTGCTGGCCGACCTCTATTTCTGCGGCCGGGCGATCGTTGTCGGAACCGGGCCGGCCTATATCCGTGCGGTCATCGACGGCTATCGGGGTCTTCCCGCCTTCACCGCCGACCGCCGCCGCCTGCAAGAGGCGCGCAAGGCGAACCTCGGCGCGATTGCGCGCGCGCTTGTCTGGTCGCCGGTGACGGTATTTCGCCGAAAGGCGGTGCTGCGCCCGATTGCGCAACCGGCGGAGGAAATTAACCATAAATAGATGCCCTAACTATTTCCTTGACTTTGAATTGCGTTTGAAGTACTGATTGATGACCGCGCCGGGGAACGCCTCCCCGGCGCGTTTTGCGTTTTGAGGCCGCTGAAAAGCGGGGCTCTTTGACAAGTCCGGTTTGTCGCGCGGTTCGGCGCTTTGCTGGCCGCGGGATGCGAAGAAACCACCCGCTGATCTGGTGATCGCGCGAGGGCGCCGAGTACTGCGTTCTGCGCTCTCCCCGCTCATTCCCGCGCAAGCGGGAATCCACGGCCCCGGAGGATGGCGCCCTGTGACTCTGGATTTCCGCTGTCGCGGGAATAGGCGGGAGAGGGGGGGGCGAGCGCCGCCCGAAATGCGTATTTTCCCAGACCGAAAATACGTATTTTCGGGCTGGACCCCGCGGAAAGGCTGAAACTTACAGAGAAGAGCGCACGGCAAATGGCGCCTTTTCAGTCGAAGAGGCTCGACACCGATTCTTCGTTGGCGATGCGGCGGATCGCTTCGGCGAGGAGCCCGGCGATCGAGACCTTCTCGATTTTGGCGCAGGCGTCGATCTCTGCGCTCGACTGAATGGAATCCGAGGTGACGAGGCGCGACAGGGCCCTCGACCCGCCAATCCGCGACCGCTGCTGCCATCAACAAGCCCCCTTGGTAACTGCCGGTTGCTTCCGCAATGTAACCGGTCGCAGCGGGGGCGATGATTTGCGCAACACCATAGCTCAAGGTCAAGCGTGCCATTGCTTTGGCGGGGTTGGCTGGGTAATGACGCCCAATGACTGTCAGGGTGAG
>CAZNXR010000003.1:8236-18319 GCA_964576815.1 uncultured Caulobacterales bacterium
GGTCCTCGCCCCTTTCTCCATCAGTGCGACGGCGGCGTTGCAGAGCGTGCCGCCGGAATCGACGATGTCGTCGAAAAGGACGCAGTCGCGTCCCTTCACGTCGCCGATGATGTGCATGACCTCGGACTGGCCCGCATGTTCGCGCCGCTTATCGACGATGGCGAGCGGCGAGTTGTCGAGCCTCTTTGAGAGGGCGCGCGCGCGGACGACGCCGCCGACATCGGGCGAGACGACCGTCACGCCGCTGATATCGCCTTTGTGGAGCGCGCGGATTTTCTCCTCGAACACTTTGACGGCGTAGAGATTGTCGGTCGGGATATCGAAAAAGCCCTGGATCTGACCGGCGTGGAGGTCGACGGTCAGGACGCGGTCGGCGCCCGCGGTCGTAATGAGGTTGGCGACGAGTTTCGCCGAGATTGGCGTCCGCGGCCCCGCTTTCCGGTCCTGACGCGCATAGCCGAAATAGGGAATGACGGCGGTGATGCGGCTCGCCGAGGCGCGTGTCAGCGCGTCGATGGTGATGAGCAGCTCCATCAGATTGTCGTTCGCCGGGTTCGACGTCGACTGGATGACGAAGACATCCTCGCCGCGCACGTTCTCGCGGATCTCGACGAAGACTTCCCCGTCCTTGAAGGTGCGGATCTCCGCCTCGGCGAGCGGGCTTGATAATCGGCGCGCGATGGTCTCGCTGAGACGGCGGTTCGAATTGCCCGAAATCAGCTTCATGCCGGCGGCCCCTGGCGACGATGCCGGGGGTTTTGACGGTTTTGCGACGGCGGATCAAGGCGTCGATGGCAGGACGATCGCCGAGAGATTGCGTCCGTAATCGGGCTCATTCGCCCGCCGGCTCGCCCGGTAGCTGAAATAGGCCGATTTTTCCCCAAGCGTGCAAACGCCGAGATCAACCAGACCTTCGACGCCTGCGCGCAGAAGGTCGGCGCGCCCGAAGCCGGCGAGGTCGAACTGGCGCTTTTCCGCCGAGACGCCGCTTGCGAAGAATTGTTCCGTATCGGGATGTTTCGCGGCGAAGGCCTCGACGACGTCGAGGCCGACTTCGAAATTCGACTGACGAAGGCATGGCCCCAGCGCCGCGCGGATGCGATGGGGCCGCGCGCCGAGGCGGACCATCGCGGCGATCGTGCCGCCTAGAACGCCGGCAAGCGCGCCGCGCCAGCCGGCGTGGGCCGCGCCGATGATCGCGGCTTCCGGATCGACAAAGAGAAAGGGCATGCAGTCGGCGGCGAGCACGCCGAGCGCGACGCCTCTCATTCTCGTCGCCATGCCGTCGGCGCGGGGCCCCGCGCCCTCCCACGGCTCGGTCACGATGACGGCGTCAGACGAATGGATCTGGTAAAGCGTCAGGAGATGCGCCGCGCCAAGCGCTTCCCGGCAGCGCCTGCGGTTCTCCGCGACACGCAGCGGATCATCGCTTGATCCAAGCCCCGTGTTCAGCGAGGCGAACATGCCGTCCGACACGCCGCCGGCGCGGCCGAAAAATCCGTGTACGACGCCATGAAGCGCGGGCGAGGAAAGATGCGGAGGCGTCACTGGAACCCCGCAGGCGCAGGCAATCCCGGCGCCGAGATGCAAAACGCTTTGTACAGCTCGCCCATCTGGTTCGGGCCGACGAGACGCTGCGCGCCTTGATGAAGCGCCATCACCTCTTGCGGCGACTTACCATGACTGAGGCGGTCCAACCGGAAAGGCAGGCCGAGCCTTTCGAGGAACAGCCCTTGCGGAACCGGACCATGCGCGCTCGCGCCCGCATTGAATGCCGCATGCGTCAGCCGTTCGAAATTGACATGCGCGGTGATGTCGGCGGCGCCCGGCGAGGCTAGCGCAGGCCAGAATTGATGATTGCGGACCGCCTGCAAGGTCTCGCCGAAGCCGTCATGAAGATGCCCGTAGTCGATAATGAGCGCGCGGCCGCCGCGTTCATGGAGCGCGCGCGCGATCTCCTCCGCCGCCGCTTCCGCCGCCGCGGAAAGTTCGAAGACCGCGCCCTCGGCGACATCTTCCTTAGGCGGAAGAGCGAGCGCAGGCTCGGGCGGCGTTGCATCGACGACGAAGGCGAGGCGGCCGCCGTCGGGCGCAAGGCCGACCATGCGTTCACGCCAGCTTGTCGGTCCGCGCTCGAATTGCCGGATCGGGAAGCAGTCGAAGAATTCATTGGCGACAACGAGCGTGGGCGCCGGCGACGCATCGGCGAAACGGTCCGCCCAGTCGATCTTGACCCCGCAATCCTTGAGGCGCCGCCGCTGCTCCAGCCGCATCCGCCCGCTCGTTTCGACAAGCCACACATGCGCGGCGTCGAGGAACGCAGGCCTGAGGCGCGCCGCCCGCAGGACGTCGTGCATCAGGACGCCGCGCCCCGGTCCAAGTTCGACGAGATTGAAGGACGCGGGCGCGCCCATATCAGTCCAGGACTGCACCAGCCACAGGCCGACAAGCTCGCCGAAGATCTGGCTCACCTCCGGCGCGGTCGTGAAATCGCCCTCCGCGCCGATCGGCGAGCGCGTCATGTAATAGCCGTCCTGCGGATGATAAAGCGCGTCGGCCATGTAGTCGGCGACGGTGATCGCCCCGCGCGCGCGGATGAGCGCGATGAGGCGATCTTCGAGCGCCGTGCGTTCCGCCGCGGCGTCGCAGCTCATGCGGCCTCAGCCGTCGAGCGCGATTTGCGGAACGCGCGCCAGACGAAGAACGCGCCGATGGCGACCATCGGCAGCGACAGCATCATCCCCATAGTCAGGCCGATCGGGAAATCCGGCATGAAGGCGTCAGGTTCGCGGAAGTTCTCGACGAATAAACGCGCAAGGCCGTAACCGCCGACGAAAATTCCCATCACGGCGCCGGGCCGCTTCAGGAGACCGAAACTCCGTACACCGATGAAGAGAATGACGAACAGGACGACGCCCTCGAGCGCGGCCTCATAGAGCTGGCTCGGGTGACGCGGCAACCGGTCCGGATCGGCGGGAAAGACCATCGCCCAGGAGGCGTCGGTCGCGCGCCCGTAGAGCTCGCCATTGATGAAGTTGGCGATCCTGCCGAAGAAGAGCCCGATCGGCGCCGCACAGGAGAAGAGGTCGCCGATCGCCAGCGCGTCGAGCTTGTGCTTGCGCGCAAACCAGATTCCCGCAAGCGTCACGCCGATGATGCCGCCATGGAACGACATGCCGCCCCGCCACAGCATCAGCGCGGGTGGAATCGGGACCCAGCCGACGAGCGTCTTGATGAGGCCGTCATCCATGTTGGCGCCGAGCGGCTCCCACGCGCCGACGAGCAGCGCCGGCTCATAGAAAACGAGATAACCGAGCCGTCCGCCCGCCATCACGCCGATCGCCACCCAGAAGATGAGGTCGTCAAGCTGAAGCTTTGTCAGCGGCGCCAATGATTTCGGCCACAGCGCCGGCTTTCTGATGAGGGAGAGCGCGTACCACCAGCCGAGCCCGATCCCGAAAATATAGGCGAGCGAATACCAGCGGATGGGCAGGGGACCGATCGACACTGCGACCGGATCGATATTGGGGTAGGGGATCGCCATGGCCTGTCCGTCGAAAACGGGCTCCCGCTTAGCGCGCTTTTTCGCCGCTGTCGCCTTTCGGGCTCCAAGCCCCTATTTATCATCGAAAGGAACCGCCCATGCAGACGCAAAGCCCGTTTTTCGACGAGATCGCCAAGCTGATGTCCGAAGCCGCTGGTGCGGTAGACGGCGTCCGGCGGGAGGCCGAAACGGTCGCGCGCGGACAGCTCCAGCGCCTTCTAGCCGACATGGACCTCGTGACCCGCGAAGACTTCGAGACGGTGCGCGACATGGCGGTCGCCGCGCGGACTGAAAACGAACGGCTCGCGGCGCGAATCACCGAGCTTGAAGCCCGCCTTGCCGCAAGAGGCTGACAGACTTGGGCAAAATGAACGCGCCCCTCGGGGGAATGAATCATTGCGCCGCCCTGCCGACTCGCCGCGCAATCCTCATGTCCCTGATACAGGATCGCTCATGTCGATTGAACTCCTCAAAGCGCCGGCGCCGGATATCGATCCTCTTGAGGCGCTGGAAGCGGTTGCGGATGAACTCGCCCTGAGCGTCGAGCGCGTCGATAATGACGAGCTGCATCTGGCGATGCCGGGGCTGTGGCGAGACGCCGGCTTCTGGTTCACCTGGCGCGCGGAACTATCGACTTTGCAGATGGGCGCGCCGCTTGATCTGAAGGCGCCGAAGGGGCGCATCAACGATGTTGCTCGCCTCGTCGCCATGATCAATGAGCGGCTGTGGATCGGCCATTTCGACCTCTGGTCGGAAGACAACTCCATCGTTTTCCGCAACGCCGCGGTGCTCCCCGCAGACGGGCGCCTTGACGCCGGTCAGGCGGAAATTCTTATCAAGGGCGCGCGCGAGGCGATCGACCGCTTTCTGCCGGCGTTCAACTTCCTGATCTGGGGCGGCAAGTCGCCGGAAGAAGCGCTCGACGCGTCGATGTTCGAGACCGCGGGCAACGCCTGATTCCGCAGAGCCAGTTGCAACCAGGTTGGGACAATTTTCCTTCCGCTCATCCCCGCGCAAGCGGGGATCCAGAGCCAAGGGAGCGCTGCGCTTTGAAACGTGGATTCCCGCTTTCGCGGGAATGAGCGGGGAGAGGTCGCGACTTGACCTGCTTGCGATTGAGCCTAATCCCGATACCCGTTCGGATTGGCGCTCTGCCAACGCCAATGGTCTTTGCACATATCGTCCAGCGTCTTCACCGCGCTCCATCCGAGCAGCGCTGTCGCCTTTGACGCGTCGGCGTAGACTTCTGCGACATCGCCGGGCCGCCGTGCGACAACGTCATAAGGAATGTCGCGGTTAGACTGGCGCTTGAACGCCGAGATCGCTTCCAGCACCGACGCGCCCTTGCCGGTGCCGAGATTGATGTCGGCCGCGCCGCCTTGCGCAGCGGTGAGGTAATCGAGCGCTGCAAGATGACCGCGCGCTAGATCGGCGACGTGGATGTAATCGCGCACGCCCGTTCCATCGTGCGTCGGATAGTCGCCGCCGAACACTTTCAGTTTCGGCAATCGGCCGACCGCGACCTGCGCGATATACGGAAAGAGGTTGTTGGGTACGCCCGCCGGGTCTTCCCCAATCCGGCCCGAGGGATGCGCGCCGACCGGATTGAAGTAGCGCAGATTGACGATGCGCCAGCGCGGATCGGCGCTCGCCAGATCCTTCAGCATTTCCTCGATGAAGAACTTGCTCTTGCCGTAAGGGTTAGTCGGGCCTGTCGCACCGGTCTCGCTGACAGGGCATTGGTTGAGGTCGCCGTAAACGGTGGCTGACGAGGAGAACACGATGCAGCGCGCATCCGCGGCTTCAAGCGCGCGCACGAGGGCCAGCGCAGAACCAAGATTGACCGCGTAGTAACGCACCGGGTCGGCGACCGACTCGCCGACGGCCTTGAGGCCGGCGAGGTGGATGGCGCCGTCCGGTCTGAAATCCGCGATCGCCTTTTCCGCGATGCGGGCGCCGGCAGCGTCCGCAAGGTCGGCCTTGACGAAGTTCGGCGCGCGGCCGGCGATCTCGGCGATCCTTTCGAGCGCCTTGGGGCTCGAATTGGAGAAGTCGTCGATGACGAGAACGTCGCGGCCATTGACGAGCAGGTCCACGCAGACATGGCTGCCGATGTAGCCCGCTCCCCCGGTGACGATGACGCGTCTGGCCATGGAACCCTAAAGGAGGTCGTCGCGCTTTCGCGCCTTGAGATCATCGACGATTTTCTTCACGTCCTGCGCGCGGTCCTTCGGCGCCACCAGAACCGCGTCGCCGGTCGCCACAATAATGAGGTCGCTGACGCCGATTGTTGCAATGAGCGGGCCGTCCGAGCGGATGACATTGACGCCGCAATCGAGCGACATGACGCGAGCGTCGGCAGGCAAGGCGTCCAGCGCCGTCCAGGACCCGATGTCGCTCCATCCGGCGTCAACCGGCGCGACAACGGCGGCGCGGCGCGTTTTCTCCATCACGGCGTAGTCGATCGAATCCGCAGGGCAGTCGGCGAAGATTGCAGGGTCGAGCGTCAGGGCCGCGCCGGTGCGCCCGGCGGCTGCAAGCGCGCCCGCGGCGATCTTGCGGATCGCCGGTGCGTAAGCGTGAAGCTCGGCGTCCATTGCGGCGGGCGAAAAGAGGAAGACGCCGGCATTCCAGAAATGGCGTCCGCCGGCGACATAGCGCTCGGCGGTCGATCGGTCGGGCTTCTCTCGAAAGCCTGCCACCTCAAACACGCGCTCGACAATGGCCGCACCCGTTTCGACATAGCCGAAGCCGGTGTGGGGTTCGGTCGGCTTGATGCCGAAGGTGACGATCGCGCCTTTTCCCGCCGCCAACGCGCCCTGCATGACGGCGCGTCCGAAGGCGGCGCCGTCAGCGACGTGGTGATCGGCCGGGGTCAACAGCACCAGGCGATCATCGCCTGCGCGCCCGGCCCAGGCGCTGGCGACGGCGGCGACAGCGGCGGTGTTGCGCGCCATCGGCTCGATTATGACCGCGTCCGGCGTCACCCCGATCTCGGCGAGTTGGGTTTCAATGAGCGGCAGATGCGCCGCGCCGCCGATGATCAGCGGAGGCAGGAAGCCTTCGCCTGAAAATCGTTGTACGGTTTCCTGAAAAAGCGACTGCGCGCCGGTAAGCGGCAAGAACTGCTTCGGGCGCTTCTGGCGCGACATCGGCCAGAGTCTGGTTCCGGCGCCGCCGGACATGATGACGGGCTGGATCGCTGCTTGGTCGCTCATGGCCGATGTTCCTGACGCGCGTCGGCGACGGCCGATACCGCTTCAAAAAGATGATAGAGAATACTTGCCGGAACGGGCGCTGCTACCGGCGCGCCGGCGGCGTCAAACGCGTCCGTCCAAAGCCCTTCCGTATCGACGGCGAAGTAAGCGCCGAAGAGCGCCTCAATAAGCGTCGCCGCTTCAATCTCTTGCCCCATAATGACTGCGGCGCGCAGGAACTCCGTCTGCGGCCATAGCCTGCGGCCCGCCGCTGCGGGTCGCGCATTGATCATCGTGGTGTCCGGCAGAAACGGCTCGCCCGGGATACGCCGCTCCTCCGCCGCCTCATACAAAGCCTTTTTCAGGCCGCCGCGTTTTTCGCCGGTCTGGCGCTCATACCGTTCAAACAGCGCTACCCACTCGGCCATATGGCCGGGTTCTATCCGGTCGCTGACTTTCTCGATGAGCGACCAGTCGTCATTGAAGAACTCTCGCAGCGTCCCGGTCTTGGCATCGAAGAACTTTGCGCGAAACAGCGCCTCGACGGCGTGAGCGCGGTCGAGAACGCCGGCGTCGCCGGTCGCCGCCGCCAGCGTCAGCAAGGCTTCGAACAAATGCATATGCGGGTTCTGGCGGCGCGGGTGGCCGCCGCGGTCGTTTTCCCGGAACCCGCCGAAGGGCGATGCGAACTCACGATCGAGAAACGAAAGCGTGTTGTTCGCAACGGTCAGCGCTCGATTGTCGCCAGACTTGATGCGCGCAGCGCAGGCGAGAAGCAAGAAGGCCTGATCGTAGAGATCGCGCAAATGCAGATCGACGCCGCCCTCCTCTTTCAGGGCATGAACGCAGCCGCGCGCGCCGTCATTTGGAACGGCGGTCGCCAGCAGCCGATCGAAGCCCTTCGCGGCGATCGCCTCGCCGCTCGGGAACCAGCCGCGTCGCGCGGCTTCCGTGAAGGTATGAATCTGTCGGCACTGAACACGGACGCGCCGTCGTCCCGGCAAGGGCGTCCCGGCGTCGTCGAGACACTCGTAGAAACCGCCAGCGGCGTCGATGCCGGCCTCGGCCCATAGCGGCAGTGCGCGGGTGACGAACCAGTCTTCCAGTTTTTTCGCCGCCGTTAGAAAGCGCATCGTTTCCCGCCATCGACCCGCGCCGGCTTTGACGCCGATGTCACGATCATTCGACCGTAACCGATTTCGCCAGGTTTCGCGGCTGATCGACATCGGTCCCCTTGGTTGTCGCCGTGAAATAGGCAAGCAGTTGAAGCGGCGCCGCGTAAACGATCGGTGAAAGAAGGGGGTGCGTATCGGGGAGTTCGATCGTTCCCCAGAGCCCCTCGCCGGCGCTTGCTATACCCTTCGCGTCGGACATGAGCAGCGCCTTGCCTTCGCGCGCCATCACTTCATGCATGTTCGAGATCGTTTTCTCGTAATGCCGGTCAGACGGCGCAATGACCACGACAGGCATGTCGCGGTCGATCAGGGCGATGGGACCATGCTTCAGCTCGCCGGCGGCGTAGCCTTCGGCGTGAATATAGGAAATTTCCTTGAGTTTCAGGGCCCCTTCCATAGCGAGCGGAAAATTGACGCCTCGGCCGACATAAAGCGTGTCGCGGGCCTTGGCGAACTCGCGGGCGACTTCCTCGATCTTGGGCGCCTGCTTCAAGGCTTCGCCGACGAGGCGAGGAATCTGTAGCAGCGACCTGACTAGATCGCGCGCTTCTTGCGCCGACAGCGTTCCGCGCTGGCGGCCGGCGGAGATAGCGATCGCGGCGAGCGCGGCGAGCTGGCAGGTGAACGCCTTCGTCGAGGCGACGCCGATCTCGGGGCCGGCCGCCATCGGGAAGACAACGTCGGCCTCGCGCGCAATCGAGCTCTCCGGCACGTTGACGACGGCCGCTATTTTTTGCCCGCGCCCTTTGGCGTCTCGAAGAGCCGCCAGCGTGTCGGCGGTCTCGCCCGACTGAGACACGAAAAGCGCGCCGCCGTTTTTCGGGTAAGGCACGTCGCGATAGCGAAGCTCAGACGCGACATCGATTTCAACCGGCAGCCGCGCCAGGGCTTCAAACCAATATTTGGCGATCAGCCCGGCGTAAAAAGCGGTGCCGCAGGCCGAAATCGTAAGCCGGTCCAGCGCGGCGAAGTCAAAGGAAGCCGGCGGTAAGCGGATTTCGCCGGTCGAAGCATCGATATAGCGGGACAGCGTATGCGCGATAACCTCCGGCTGCTCATGGATTTCCTTCGCCATGAAATGGCGATGCCCGTCCTTGTCGACCATGTTCTCCGACGCCGTCGAGATCGTCTCCGCGCGGTTCGCAAGCCGGCCGTGCTCGTCAAAGACGTCGAAGCCTGCGCGCGAGATGATCGCGTAGTCGCCCTCTTCGAGATAAGTGACCCGGTTGGTGAACGGGGCCAGCGCATAGGCGTCGGAGCCGACGAACATCTCGCCGACGCCGCGTCCGATCGCGAGCGGCGAACCGCGGCGGGCCGCGATCAGAAGGTCGTTCTCGCCCGAAAAGATGATCGCAAAGGCGAAGGCGCCGCGCATCCGGGCGAGCGCCTTCCTCACAGCCTCCTTGGGCGGCAGCTTTTCGTCGCGCAGGTAATAAGTGATTAGCTGCGCGCAGACTTCGGAATCTGTCTGCGAAGTGAAGGAATAACCCTTCGCTCGTAATTCGTCGCGCAGTTCTGCGAAGTTTTCGATGATGCCGTTATGGACGAGCGCAACGCGCTCCGTGGCGTGCGGGTGGGCGTTGGCGTCTGTCGGCGCGCCGTGCGTCGCCCAGCGCGTGTGGCCTATGCCGGTTGCGCCCGCGAGCGGATTGGCCGCGAGCCTTTCCGACAAAGCCGACAGCCGCCCGGAAGCGCGCCGCCGATCGAGGAAGCCGTCACGAATCGTGGCGACGCCCGCCGAGTCATAGCCCCGATATTCGAGGCGCCGGAGCCCCTCGACGATCATCGGCGCCACGTCCGACTTGCCGAGAATGCCGATGATACCGCACATGAACAGACACCTTCTACGCGGGCGCCGTCTTAACAGCCGACGATCCGGCGACACATACTGGAGCGCAGGGTCGATTTGAAGGCGCCGCCGCGACTTCTACGCGGCGGACCGGATTATGTCCGCCGCTTTCTCCCCGATCATGATGGAGGGGGCGTTGGTGTTGCCGGAGATCAGATTAGGCATGATTGAGGCGTCGGCGACCCTGAGGCCCGAAACGCCCTTTACCCGCAACTGCGCATCGACGACCGCCCGATCATCGGTCCCCATCCTGCAAGTTCCGACCGGATGGTAGATCGTGTCGCTGCGGGCGCGAATATCGGCGATCAGCGCTTCATC
>CAZNXR010000004.1:0-359 GCA_964576815.1 uncultured Caulobacterales bacterium
AGCCGACGAGATCGATGGCCGTCGCCTCGGGCGTTGAAACGAGGATCGCGCCGCGCGGCGTGTTGAAGGATTGCACGGGCACGTCACTGACGCGCCGGTTCACAATGAAGGCGACCCGCACGTGCCCGCACCGGATGGGGCGGCGCGCTTTGCCAAGCATCACCTGGAATTCCTGCGGGCGGTGATGTGCCGCGCCATGAAACTGCGCCGCTGACAAGAGGCCTGCGTAATAGGAAAGGCCGAGACGCTTCATCAGCGCCGGGATGAATTGCTCCGCCGGCAGCGAACCGAGCGCGCGGTATTCCGGCGGAACGATGACGTAGAAGCCCCGCGCCGGCGACGCGACGGCGCCTTGCTTC
>CAZNXR010000004.1:369-18055 GCA_964576815.1 uncultured Caulobacterales bacterium
TCAGCCGACACGCCGAGGGCTGCGCGAGCCTCCTCCGAGGTGAAGCTGTAGCGGCCGCGCGCCGCCAAGCCGCTGACATAGTCGCGGATATGCAAGGCAGATTTCATTCACCGTATGTATCATTTTTAGATACTTTACGCAAACAAAACCCTAGAAACGCAAGCCCTCGCGACGGCGCACGAGCCTGGCGCCGTGCTCGGGGCCGTCAAGGCCAAGCCCTTACGAGCGCGCAAAGAGCGCGGCCTTGACCGCCCCTCCGCGCGCCGCCGCCGGAAAGCGCAGGTCGGGACGGAGAAACAGGCCGAGCGGTCGAACAGAGAAACCTTCCGGCACGAGATGCGATTTTTCTCCGTCTGCCATGTCGGAAAATCCCTCGGCAGCATCCGCCAGCTGCCGCTGCTGCGCGCCATGTATCTGATCGCGTTCAGGATTTCGCGCAAGTTCACCGCGCGTCGTCGCCCGGTCCCCGCCGACTTCCGTCAAAAATAAGCTATTCACTTTCTGCAGCGCAGCGCGGCCTTTTTTGTTGCAGGACCGCCACAATCACCGACCATTAATACAATCGATTGTATTTTTGCATTGCCGGATAGCGTCAGCCGCTGCTACCGACGATTCCAATGATGAATTGGCGGATTCGCGAATTGCCGCCGATCAATAAACGGGAGGAAAAAATGAAAAATCTTAAGCGTACGCTCTTGCTGTCGAGCGTCTTGGTCACGGTCGCGCCGGCGATGTCGTTCGCGCAAGAGACGCAAGAGGCCGCTGAAAACACCCAATACGCCGACGAAATCATCGTCACCGGCGTTGCGAAAGCAACGACTGTCTTCCAGTCGTCCGCATCCGTCTCATCGCTCCCTTCCGAGGAAATCCAGAATCTCGCGCCGCGTTCCATTAACGAACTGTTCCGCGCGATCCCGGGCGTCAAGTCCGAAGACACCGGGGGCGACGCAAACGCCAATATTAAGGTTCGCGGTCTGCCGATCGCTTCCGGCGGCTCCCGCTATCTCTCGCTGCAGGAAGACGGCTTCCCGACCTTACTTGTCGGCGATGTGGCCTTCAGCACGGCTGACAGCTATCTTCGCGTCGACAACACCATCGGTTCTGTTCAATCGATCCGCGGCGGTTCCGCATCGACGCAAGCGCCGAACGCCGCTGGCGGGATCATCAACCTGATCTCGCGCAAGCCTACGGAACGCGGCGGCTCCATCGCGGCGACCTTCGGGATCGACTATGAAACCTATCGTCTCGACGCGGAATATGGCGACGCGCTCGATAACGGCTTCTATTACCACATCGGCGGCTTCGCGCGCACAGGCGAAGGCGTGCGCGACACCGTCGGCGCCTTCGAAGAGGGTTACCAGATCAAGGCGACCGTCGGTAAGGATTTCGAGCGCGGCAATCTCGCCTTGCATTTCAAGCGCCTCGATGACCGCGTGCCGACTTATCTTCCGTTGCCGGCCGTCGTTCAGAATGACGGCTCGATCGGCGCGCTGAACGGGCTCGACCTCGGCTCTGGATCGACCTCGCTTGGACTGACAGACGTTGCGTTGCGTTTGAACGACGAGCGCGACGCCGACACGGAAGGTTTTCAGGCCGAGATGACGTCGATCGGTCTGGAAGGAAGGTTCGACCTGACCGACCATTTGACGCTTGCTGGCAAGGGGCGTTGGGCCGACATTTCCGGCAGTTTCTATTCGCCTTTCCCGGCGGGTCTCGCCGGCACGAATCCCGACGGTTCCTCAAACATCAATTTCGTGCTCTTCAACACGTCCGTGCCCGATGTCGGCAACCTGTTCGGCGACGTCAGCGTCACGGGCGACTTCGACGTCATCACGGTGAAAGCCGGCGTCTTCTACGCCGACCAGCAAAGTGAGCAGGTCTGGAGCTTCAATGACGCGCGCGCGACATTGAGCGGCGGTCGCTATATCACCGATGATCCTACGAACCTCTTTTTGAACCCCGCGGACGGGTCGTTCATCAACGGTCAGAGCTTCGGCAATCCGAATTTTGGGAATTGCTGCACCGTGTACTGGGACTTCGATATCGAGCAGCTGGCGCCGTATTTCTCCGCCAACATCGAACTCGGCGGCCTGACGATCGAAGGGTCCTACCGCCGGACGATGAACGACGTATCCGGGCAGTTTATCCCGTTCGGTAACGCGATCATCGGCCCGTTTGACGTCGACGGCGACGGTGTGATCGAGACAAACGAGCAGGGCGCTCAGAGGTTTAACAATGCGGCCCTCGTCACCACCGATTACGACGCCGATCACAACAACTTCTCGATCGGCGCCAATTATGAAGTCAACGACAACCTCGCTGTCTTCGCCAACTATTCCGAGGGCGCGTCGTTGACTGCGCCTGACCGGTCAACCGGCAACCTGGTTGTGGCTGGCGGCGTCGGGACCTCTCCGGCGGACGATCTCTTCTTGAACTTTGTCGATCAGTATGAAGTCGGCATTCGCCTCAGATTTGACGCCGGCGTTCTCAACATCGTCTATTTCGACGCGCAAGTCGCCGAAGCGGCGCAGTTTGAAGCGACGACGCAGCAAGTCATCCAGACTGAATTCGACACCAATGGGATTGAAATCGAGGGCGATTTCGAGATTGGACGGGGATTCGGCATTAAGGGGAATGCGACCTTCACCGATTCGGAAATCTCCGGGCCAGCGACAAACCCGGATTTGGGCAATCGTTCGCGCCGCCAGGCTCCCTATAACTTGAACCTCAACCCCTATTACGCCGGAGAAGGGTTTGACGTCGGACTGAACATCTACAGCGTCGGAAAGGCGCCCGTTCAGAACAGCAATCAATTCGATTTGCCAGCCTATACGACCGTCGGCGCCTATGTGAACTATGAAGTATTCAAGAATGTCGTCGTCAGCCTAAACGCGAACAATCTGTTCGACGAAGTCGGGTTCACCGAGGGCGAGGAAGGCAATCCGGCGATCGGGGACTTCGTGCGGTACCGGCCAATCAACGGCCGCACGATTTCGGCGACCGTCCGCCTCAACTTCTGATTTCCTCCCGAAGAAATTGAGGCGACGCGCTTGAGGCCGCTCCAGCGGTTTGGAGCGGCCTGTTTTTTTTGGCAATATCGCGGCAAGACGAATCAATGACCGAGCCGAACGGTAAGAGCAATGGCGCGAAAAGTGACGATGGCCGAATTGGCGCGAGCGGCGAATGTCGACGTATCGACCGTTTCGCGCGCGCTGAGCGACAGCCCGCTCGTGAAACCGGAGACCAAAGCGAATGTAAAGTCGGTCGCCGAGGACATGGGGTATCAGGTCAACGTGGCCGCACGCAATCTTCGGCGCCAGTCGACCCAGACGCTTGGCATCGTGGTACCAATTGATCCCGCGCGCGGACAGACGATTTCAGATCCATTTTACCTTGAAATGGTCGGCGCAATCTCGAATGCGGCGGCGAAACGCGACTACGATCTCCTTCTGACTATCCCTCAAAGCGACGAGAAGGTGGCCGAAAACAGGCTGCTGCGGTCCGGTAAGGTTGATGGGCTGATTATTATCGGGCAGGCGGGACGTGCTGAACGCCTCAACGCGCTTGCGAGCAATACCGACCGGGTCGTCGTGTGGGGCGGCCAGTTGGAAGACGCGCGCTATACGATCGTCGGAAGCGACAATGTGGATGGCGGAAGAGCGGCCGTCCGCCACCTCATCGCATCCGGACGAAAGCGCATTCTCTTTATCGGCGATAAGGATCTTCCCGAAGTCGCATTAAGGTATCGAGGTCTGACTGAAGCTTACGAGGAAAAGAAACTGAAGCACGACGGGAAGCTTGTGCTTCCGCTTAGCTTCGGGGCAGTGAACGCCATTCGCGATGTTGCGGATTTTGTGCGCTCGGGAGCGAAATTTGAGGCGGTCTTTGCCGCGTCGGACGTTCTGGCGATCGCGGCTATGCATGCGATCAAAGGCGAAGGGCTTTCTGTTCCCGAGGATGTTTCAGTCATCGGGTACGACAATGTCGGTCAGGCGGCGTCGGCGGCGCCGCCTCTCACGACGGTCGATCAGAACATCGCGCTTGGAGGCGAATTGCTCGTCGATCTCCTGATCAAAAAAATTCGCGGAGAGCGCGCAACATCGAGATTTACGCCGACGGATTTGATCATCCGTAAGTCGACGGTCTAGAATCAGATCGCCGCTTTTCTTATTGCGCCATGCCGAGCTTGAAGATCGATGGTGATGGAGGGCGCAATGGTCAGCTGTTTCTTGATATCCGCCATTTCCGTATAAGGAGCGATGAGGGTCGCTGCGTTCGTGCTGCGTTCGATCGACGAAAATGCGCCGCCGAAGAGATGTTCAATCCCGGGGATGACGCTGCCTTCGCCGCGATACGCGCGCCAGGGACCTCCCGTTTTGGCGGCCCGATACAGGCGCATTTCCTTCGAAACTTCCTCGTTCGGTTGATCTTCACGCAGCCGATTGCAGGTCGAAAGCAGCAGCAAGAAACCCGCGCCGCTCGGATCGCGATAGATCTTTGGCACTTCAGCCTGCGTGAAGTCATCGCCGTCGGGCAATGAAATTGGCGCGAGCAATTTGCAATGGAAACCGTCGCCCTGTCTCGTCAGTCGCGCATGCGCCACGGCCGGCGCGGTCGCAGAAGTCTTGGCCGCCCAGAAGGCGTCGATCGAACCATCAATCGCGGCGAATAGGAACGGGTCGCGCCAAGCGAGGATAGGGCCGCCTTCCTCGCCTGCGTCATCTCCCAAGCTTTCCCGCGGTCCGAGATAATAGCCAGCGCTGATGATTTCCTCATAATCCGCCTCAGGATTGCTTATGACAATCGAGCCGGACGCAGCAGGGGCTTCACCATCCTGCGCGGTCGGCAGCATGCAGATCGTTTGAAGGAATGACCGGCCAGGCGCCGGACTTCGAACGCCGGTGAATCCGAACAGCATTCGACCCTCCGATATGATTGCCGATCCGCTCCACACATTATGCGCCATCACGCCGCCGGCCCCAGGACTCGGCGTGAGGAACGCGCCCCGGTCGTGCCAGCTCTCGCCGCCGTCGTACGATTTGAACCGGCGAACATGAAACGGGTAGTCATTGCGATCGGCGGGTCCGATCGGGTCGCCCTTTTTGTCTTGGCGCGCTAGCGCCAGGGTGAACAACGTCAGCGTTTCGCCTGATGCAACCGTCCAAGCGTCCCACAGCCAAACATCAGGATGGTTGATCCCATGGCGGAACAGGGTTGCCGAAGGCGGCGGAATATCGACAAGGGCCGATCTACAAGACAAGTCCGGCATCAATAGTCGCTTTCATTTGCTGCCGCGAGCGCGCGTCTCGCGGGGTCAAACATCCGGTTAGCGATCGCGGCGAGGAACAGGAGTCCGGCAAACGACGTCGCGAGTGTAAATCCAATCCTCATATCACCATCACCAAATAAATCGCTAATAAGCGCCATCGCCAATGGGGAGAGCGCTGCAGATACAGCGGTAAAAAATAGGATCAGGCCTGCAATCGCCCCGTGATCGTGTTTCGGAAAGCAGCTGATGCCTTTCGAATTTAATGTCGGATAGATCATTGACATGAAGAGCCCCGACAATGGCAGAAGAAAGACGGCAACATTCCTGCCGCCGATTACGCTCAAAAGGAAACACGCGAAAATAAGTCCGGTAAACAAAAGCATGACGATCTTCCAGTCGAAGCGATCGAGAATCCAGACGCCGAGGAACCGGCCAGCCGCACGCAATACAAAAAAGATCATGACCGCATACGCGGCGAAAAACGCCGACAGGCCGGCGCCGTCAAATCCCTCAAGGAATGTCGGCAGCCAGACGAAAATCGCAACTTCACAAGCGACATACATTGCGATTCCAAAAGAAAATCCCAGAGCGTGAGGGCTGGCGAGCAGGCTCAGGGAGCGGCCGACGCTTGCTTTCGCCTTTTCCGGCTTCGCAGACTTTGGATAAGTTGTCAGCAACGCCGCTGCGATCATTGCGGCGCACAGCGCCGCCGCGAAGAGATATAGCCAGCGCCAGCTCAAGCCATTGCTGTCCAGCGTAACCACAAGAGCCGGACCGACAATGGCGCCGATGCCAAAGAAACCCTCTACGGCGTTCATCTTCTTCGTGTGGTCTTCTGTTGAGGACGAAATATCTCCGATAAGAGCAAGCGCGGCTGTCTTGAAAATGCCAATCGCGAGACCTGTCACGAAAAGGAGCGCGACGTAAACTTGAAAAGATTTTCCGGCGAAGAACAGTACGCTTGCGACTCCATATATCGAGAGGCCGAGAATAATTGTCTGTTTGTGACCAAGACGATCCGCGAGGAAACCAAGGAATATGCCGCTGAGAGCGATGGCGCTCATGGTCGCCCAGTGAAAGGCGCTCGCCTCCGTGTTGGAGAGATTGAGTTCGCGTCGCGCAAGGCGAATAATTTCCCCGACCGCGTCCGTCGTCATGCCAAACATGAAAAACATGGCGAAAGTTACGATCGAGACGATCGCGTAGCCTCTGGCCCTTTCCACAGAAGCGGCGCTTGTGACCATGACGATTCCTCAGGAGGCTTTCCTCCATCTATGGTTACGTGCTACCCGAAAATACAATCGATTGTAAAGACGAAGGACTTTGGTTGGGGAGGCATTGATTGACAGAAATTTGCCTTGTCGCGGGCATCGACGCGGGAGGGACGACATTCAAGTTGGGCGTCGCAGGCCGGTCCGACGCGGCTTTGGTGAAGGCGCGAGTTCCCACGACAAGTCCGGAAGAAACGATCACGGCTGCTGCATCGTCCCTCAAGGAGCTGGCGCGCTCGGCGGGAGGCGAGATCGCCGCTCTTGGGATCGCCAGTTTCGGACCGGTGGATGTTGATCCCTCGTCGCCCAATTACGGGACGATCCTGAAAACGCCGAAAGCAGGCTGGAGCGGAGTGCGCCTAGGGCCGGCGATGGCGGAGACACTCGGCGTACCTGTCGTTCTCGATACGGACGTCAATGCTGCGCTGCTTGCGGAAATGACGGCCGGCGCGGCGCAGCACGTCGATCGCGCTGCCTATATCACCATCGGCACCGGTGTCGGCGTCGGCGTCCGGATCAACGCTGAATTTGGCGGGCGTCCATTTCATCCGGAACTCGGCCACATCCGGGTCGAGCGCCATCCTGAAGACAGGGAATTCGAAGGCGATTGCGGCATTCACGGCGGGTGTCTTGAAGGTCTGCTCTCCGCCCCGGCGCTCATGTCGCGGTACGGCGCGCTTGAGGCGCTGCCGCCTGATCATGCGTGCTGGCGGATCGCGGGATTTTATATCGCCCAGCTTTGCCTGACGCTTTCACTCGGGTGGCGACTAGAGCGTATCGTTCTGGGCGGCGGTGTCATGAATGCAGAGGCGCTTATTGGCCAATGCCGATTGCAATATGGAATGCTCATGCGGGGATATATTTCGGGCATTGAGAGCAATCCCGAAAAGCTGATGGCGCGCGCTGTACTTGGCGACGATGCAGGCCTGTTAGGAGCAATAATGTTGACTAATGACGACGCGCCGGCTGGACCTTCTATCGGTCGGTGCCCGGCGCAAAGGCGAGAGCTTTGAATAGCCGGAAACCGCCCGCCGGCCTTGTTGCAACCCTACAATGTTGGCGGGGATGAGAAAATTCCAGCGCCTATGCAGATCGCGCCCCTCAATCCGCGCAAACTGCCCGTTCGATCAAGCCGGACTCATTGCTGGCGCCGACCATCATTGCAAGCGGCCCAATCGGTGGCGGCCTTGTCATTGGAGACAAGGTTCGCGTCAGATACCTCAATGGAACGAGATCCCCCCTGCAATTCACCTTGAGAAAGGTTACGCATGCGCCGGACCAGGGCCTTGTCCGCGACAGCTCGCCTATCGGGCGCGCGGTAATGGGTGCAGACAGCGATTGTCGAGAAAGTTACCAAGAACTTCAGCCCTGCGAACTCGCCTCTGGCTGCATTCCGCAGAAAATGACGCTTGGGCTTATTGCGGTACAGCACTTGACTACGGCTCACCGGGTTAGCGTGGAAGAAAGTGGTCACACTCTATGCACCTGCGGTGCTGACAGGAAGGCGCGCGGCAGAGCGATATTCCAGCAGCTTCGCGGGCCGCAGCGGCAGAATGGACGTATACTCGTCGTCCCAAATGCGATTACGCAGGTAGCCAAGATCGTACATGAAGCCCAGCGCGATCAATGCGTTGCGTCGCGTAACGGCCGTATACAGATCAGCGGTCCCGGTCATGGTCGCGGACTGGCGGCCTTTCGCGCAGGCTTATCTTGACGCCGGGCATGCGTGAATGCCCATCGAGATGGGCGGCGAGACGCTGCAAGAGCACCAGGAAATTCGGCGAAACGGGGCGCGAAATGCCCTTATTCGAGTTAGCCCTTTCGCGCCCCGCTCCGCCGGTCAAAGCCGCAT
This sequence comes from uncultured Caulobacterales bacterium, assembly GCA_964576815.1. Classification (GTDB taxonomy): domain Bacteria; phylum Pseudomonadota; class Alphaproteobacteria; order Caulobacterales; family Parvularculaceae; genus Amphiplicatus. The sequence continues at coordinate 8,762 of CAZNXR010000004.1, forward strand.
TTGGGATTGCAGGAAGCGAGCCCGCGATGCCATGCGGTGCGTTGGCGCTTGCTGGTTCCTGCGTGCGGATTTGCGCCGGAGCGAGTTCGAAACCGAGCGCTTTCGCTTCGCCTCGCCATGCGGTGAATAGGGCTTCGCGCGGCGCTATTTGTTTCGACTTTCGCGTCCGGAGAGCCGCCATTTCCATGCCTTTCGGCGTTGAATAGCCATGCGTTCGCGCTGCTTTTTCGATCGCTGTCCGGCGCTTAGAAAAGGATTTCTCGATTGCGATCGGGATCGCCGTGACGCGGAAAATCTCGCCGCTGCGATCAATCTCGACGCCGGCGCGCTCAAGGTCTTTGGCCAGCTCGTCGCGATAAATCGAACCCGCCTGTTTCTGAGCGCGGTAGAGATCGCGGCTGACGATCGCGCCCCATGTGCCGTCGCGTCTCGGCGCCAGATTGAAAATGAATACATGGGTGTGGAGCTGGGGATCGAGGTCTCTGCTCGTATGATGATCGAATTGCGCCATCAGCAGCCCCGCTACCCGCTCGCGGATTTTTGCCTGCCTTGCCGCGCCGTGCCCAGGCCGCTTCGTCTTCAAGATGCCGGGTCGCTTTGAGGACCGCGTTGCGCTGCACAGATTCGATTGTGCGCCTCGCCGGTTCCGGGGACAGCGCCCACAGGACGGAAACGGATTTCGGCGCGCTGAACGTCATGTCCCAGCCGGCCGCGTGGACGCGGCCGTTCGCCTGAATCAGCATTGCGCCGGTCTTCGGGTCGAGACCGGCAAGCGCCGCCTCGAATTCCGATTTCGTCACCGGCCCGGCGAGCGACAGCCGCTCGGCGGCCCGTCCTTCCCAGCGACCGGGCGCCCCACCTTCTCTGGCGTAATAGGCGTCCTTGCCCATGTGCTGGTAATAGGCGGACGCCGCCGCCGCACTCTTTCTTGCTGAAATCGAGGCGACCATGTCAGCGACCAAGATCGCGAATGCGTGCCGCAGCGTTCTTCGACAGACCCCGGCGCGGCGTCGGATTTGGTCCGTCGGGCTCGAGAGAAATCTCTCCACCGTCGGTCGCCAGCGGCGGCCTTGTCCAGTCCGATTGGATCGTTGGCGCGCGCAGTTTCGGCAAGCGGATGTAGGGCAGATTAATCTCAAAGGCGTCGTCGCCGGGACCTAGGATCATCGCCCGAATGCCCGATTTCCGAGGGCCGAGGCGGTTGGTGAGTTCGGCCGCCGTGACCACACGGCGCAATTCCCTGTGACGGCTTTCGGTGACGGTCGTCCGCGTCCCGACCGTGCTGACGCTGCGCGATCGTTTCTCGATTTCCTGATCGCCGATCATCAGGCTTGCCTCCTCCGCGCCGCGACCGGGATTGAGGCGCGTGATCACTTGCGTGCCGACCATGCCGATCCAAGAATCCGCGCGCTCGCGGCCATAAATCGCCCTGATCTGCGCGATGTCCTGCGCGCCGAGAACAACGCACACGCCCTTCGAGCGACCGACATCGAGAAACGTCGAGAAGTCGTTCATGCGCGGCAATTGCGGAAATTCGTCGAGGAAGAGCCATACTCTGCGGGTGGTTGATTCCGTGAGCGACGGACTCCCTACAGACGAAGCGAAGAGCCCGAGCAGCCCGCTGATCCAGATGTTCGACAGCTCAGGGTATTGTGCGTCCCGCTGCAGGATGATCGGTCGCGCCTTTTCGTCCATCGCCAGCCAGCCGCGAACAGAGAATTTTGGCGCCGCACCTGAGTCTGGCCAGGCGTCGGCGAGGGCGCTGACGACATGCATATGCGCCTGCAACGTCGCAAGAACGCTTTGGGTCGTGCGGCTCGCCGGGTCTTCGAGAAGGCGCAGCGCCTCCGGATGATATTTGCGCGCCATGGCGGAAAGCGCGCTCGCGTCGCTGATCACGGCGCTGCGCAAATCCGCCCAGCTCCAATCGGCGCCCTTTGTCGCCTGCAAAGCGGCGACGCAGGCGATGAAGATTTCGCGCGCCGCGTCCGACCACATCGGGTCATGGCTTGGCGGGATGAACCGCGCCGCAAGTTCACGCGCATCTTGTTTGACGCGGCAGTCGGCGGCGACATTCCAGACGAACGAGCGCGCATCCTGAGGGGCAATCAGCGCCGGATCGTTCGGCAGCGCGGCGGTCATGTCTCCCTTGGTATCGAGCACCAGAACCTTGTCGCCGCGCGCGATGGCGCCGAGGATCAGCCGCAGCATGGACTGCGTTTTGCCGGCGCCGACGCTGCCCCAGATCAGGAGATGACGCGTCTCCCGCTCGGAACTGAGACGAACGGCCGGTGCAAGTTCGAGCCCGGCGACATGCTGGCGGCATTCTGCTCTTGACGCCGCGCGAAGGCGAAGCAACGCCTCATCGCCTTTCAGATAGAGGCGGCCACGGATGACCTTGTCGCGCGGGCGTTCGAGTCGAACGATGATAAGGAATCCGAAAAGCGCGGCGATACTCGCGCCGCTGAAAGCCAGCATGGCGCGATAGCGATAGTTAAACGCGATGAGTGTGCCGCTTTTGCTGAGAACATCGGCGCAGGCGCTCCACAGGAATTTGCCCGCCGGGTCACCAGACAATCCGCGCAGGCGAGCTTTTAGGCAGCTTTGAATGTCCGCCGCCGGATAGCGCAGCATGGTTCCGTCGCCGGTTCGAATGCCCGGAGGCCATTTGTCGAAACCGGCCTCAAACGTGCCCCATGCGCCGATGCTGCAGGCGAGGGCGAATACGAAAAGCGTCTGCTTTGCGTTCATGATGGCTCCGCATCTTGTGCTGCATCGCCGCAGCTCAGCACCGCAATCAGGGCGTCGAACATCTTCAAGAGCCGCTGCAATGTCTCGGCTTGAGTTACAGCTGCCTGCACGATCGACTGGTTTTGCTGTTCAATCACGACAAGGCGCCGTTCAATCAGCATCAATCGTTCGCCTTGGTTCGCCATGTCGCCGCCGGCGAGGCCGGCGCGGATCAACTGGCGGGCGATGCCGGTCGGCGTGCCGCCGATTTCAGTTGCGCGCGCCGCCAGCGTTTCGATCTCCCGCGCCGCGAGCCGCAGCGAGACAGGCTGCGTTTTCATCGCGTCAACGCACGCCGGTGTCGGCGGTGTTGTTCCGCTCGCGCGCCGTCATCCATTCGAGCAACGTCCGCCGGCGATGGCGAACGACGCGGCCGAGCTTCATAAAGCGCGGGCCGCCGCCACGTGATCGCCAGGTCGCCAGCGTGCAGGGCGGCCGCCGGTCAGTTTCCCGGCCGTCTCGGCGTTGACCGCTTCGTCGAACCAGCCGGGATTGGCGCGGGTTAATTCGTCAAGCGTTGGAAGGTTTGGTGAGGTCTTGGACATCTGGGCGGGCTCCTCGTTACTGAACAAGGCGAGCGCAACACAGGCGAAACCGGCGAAATACCGGAATGATTTCGTCAAATCAGCATTATCGTAGTGCAAAGCGCTGCATGGTGCCTGATACTCAATTTTTCCGCGGGCGCCGGGTCGAGGGAGGTCCGCAGTTGCGCGCAAACGCACGAAGACCTGACGACGTGACCAAGAAGAAAAACCCGCATATCGGTTCGCTGTTTCAGGACTGGCTGAAAGCCGAGGGCATTCAGGAGGAGGCGAACAACGCCGCCATCAAGGCCATCGTTTCCTGGCAGTTCGAACACGCCATGAAGGAGGGAGGGAGCTGACCAAGGCCGAACTCGCCGGCGCTTCAGACGAGCCGTTCTCAGGTGGACCGAATCCTCGATCCTGAAAACGACACCGTGTCGCTGGCGACGCTCTCCCGCGCGGCCGAGCTGGTGAGACGCAAGCTACACTTGCTGCGACAACCCCGGTTTGCAGAGTTCAGTGCAAACGGCTGGCGACATTGTTAAAAATGTCGGCCATCCGCCGCTGGATTGTCGCGACACTCGGCAGATCATCTTCAGACATCTTTTCGGCGGCGATCCGGCGCGCCTCAAATGCGAGTTCCTTTTTTTGCATTCCCGGTCGCTCGGCGCGGAGCTTCACGAGAATTTCCACAATCGCCGGCCACGCGGTCTTTTTCGGTCGTCCCTGCTGTTGTTTTCCGTTCGTCCGTGTACAACCGAATTTCGATATAACCTGCGCCACCGGGGTCGGGTCAGCCGTTTCATCCAGTTTCAGAAAAGCCGGCAGGGGAAGGCCCTGGTCCTCAAACCATACGCGCAGCTTCTGCTTCGGCGCGTAGGCATCCTCAAGGAAACGCTGGCCGATGGCGGGATAGCGGTCGAGCGGTATTTTCGAGAGCGCCGCAAAAGCATGCGCCCTACCATCGGTTAGCGTCAGGTCGTGAAGCATCGCCGACCATTGGTCTGCGTCGCCCGGCAACGCCCCCATCGACTGCATGACGCTCGCGACTGTCGAGCGGTTGGCGCCGAAATATTCGACAGGCCTTGGAACGAGTTTGCGTTGTTCGGGCGAGAGCCAATTGGCCGGCGTATCGATTGGGATATGCAGCCAATTCTCCGGTGCGTTCCGTTGCCGGCGGGCTTCCTCATCGAAAATGTTGAAGGGCGGCGGATCGAACGCGCCAGAGAACACAGCGCGAGCGAACATGTCCAATATCAGGGCGGGACTGGTGGCCGCATGTTCGTCAGCGGTCAGGGCGGCGGCGCGGCCCAAGGTGATGAACCGCTCATCGAATGGCGACAAAAGATCGGACATAAAACGCTACTCCTACGCAGGCCCAAAATTTAAAGCCTTGTCGGCGCGAAATTCAATCCGGCGCGCATAGGAATGGTCGTGAAACGCCGGCGCTATAGTGCAAACCGGCGCAACATCCAGCAATCGGCGTAAAACCCTACACCGCTACTGATAATCTTAATCCCAGCGCCTTCAGAACCTTCGCGACCGTCGCGAATTCCGGGTTCCCGTCCGGCGAGAGCGCCTTGTAGAGATTAGCGCGGCCGAGGCCCGTCGTGTCCGCTATCGCGGTCATGCCTTTTGAGCGGGCGATATCGCCGAGCGCCGCCTTTAAGAGTTCGGGATCGCCGTCTTCGAGCACCGCATCGAGATAGGCGGCGATGTCTTCCTTTGTCTCCAGCGCATCTGCTGCATCCCAGCGGCGGGTCGTGACAGCCATGGCGTTTTCCTCCTAATCCAAATCAAGCGCCAATTGCTGCGCTCTGGCGATGTCGCGGTCCTGCAATCGCTTGTCGCCGCCGCACAGCATAACGACGAGCGCTTCGCCGCGCCGCACGAAATAGACGCGGTAGCCCGGACCATAGTCTATCCGCATCTCAGAGACGCCGCCGCCGACCGGCTTCACGTCGCCAGGATTGCCAAGCGAAAGCCGCCTGATGCGAACCGTGATCCGCGCCCGGGCCTGACGATCCTTGAGCGACGTAAACCAGGCGGCAAACTCATCGGTCTCGCGGACTTCGACCATTGACCCGTTTCCGCTATTTGTCTCTTATAAAGGACAACTTGTCAAGCCACGAAATTATAAGGCCGCCGATCGCTTCGCTTTTACAGCATACGGATCAGGGACCGCCGGTTCTGACGCGGCGGCGGACGCGGCGAAAATGTCGCCGACAAGATTGGACGCCTGCTTCAGGGGATCGTTCGCGATATGCGCGTATCGCGCCGTCGTCTGGACGCTGCGATGCCCGAGCAAGCCGCCGATCAGGGCGAGCGGGACGCCGGCGCCGACGGCGAAGCTCGCAAAACTGTGCCGGAGGTCATGAAGGCGCACATCGTCGAGCCCGGCGGATTTCCGCACGCGCCGCCACGGCTTTTGCAGATTAATGAGATGCTTGCCCGACTTTGCACCGACGATGACGAAAGGGTTCTCCGCTTCGCGAGGCAGGTCGCGCAGCATCGCCAACGCCGACGCGTTAAGCGGAATGACCTTCGCGCCGTATTTTTCGGTCTTGTGATGCTGCAGGATAATTCGCGCCTTGGCGAGATCGACGCTTTCCCATTCAAGCGTCGTGATTTCGCTGAGGCGGCAGCCGGTGAAGATCAGCAGACGGATCGCCGCCGCCTCGTAGATATCGATCGATCTGCCGGCTTCCGCGGCATCGATCGCCGCGAACAACGCTTTCAGTTCGTCGGGGCTTAAAAAGCGCTCGCGCTTTCTTTCCGGGTAAGGCTTGATGACCGCAGCGGGGTTCGAGCCGCGGGGAATAATTTCCCAGCGTTCCGCACAATTGAACATCGCGCGCAACATACCGAGCGCGCGGTTGGCGTTGTAGGGCGTCTAGCTCATCTCGACATGCAGCTTCGAAATATCGACGGGCTTCAAGTCGATCAGCTTTCGGTTGCCGAGCTCCGGTTTGATGATCTTGCCGAGTATCCAAACATGTGAGGCCATCGTGCTTGGCTTGCAACGGCCGGCGCAGTGCTCACGCATATAGAGATCAGCCAATTGCGCGACGGTTTCGCTCCTTAGCCGCACACGCCGCTCTTCGGCCGGGTCGGCGCCGGCGGCGATCTGGCCCATCAGCTTTACGGCTTCCTTGCGCGCTTGATCGAGCGTCACCTTGCCGAGATTACCGAGAGAGATCCGGCGGCTGCGGCCGCTTGGGTTGCGGTACTGCACGACAAAGGTTTTGACGCCCGAGCCTTTCGCCCGAACCCCGAAGCCAGGAAGGCTAGCGTCCCACACGACAATATCCTGATCGATCGGGGCGAGGGCGGCGATCAAAGACTTCGACAATTGGACGCCTCCAAAAACCTCTCGGATTTCCGGGCGATCTGTGATTCGCTTGGGGGATGAACCAGCGCGGATTTTTTGATGTTGATGAGCGGCTGAAGCGGGTCAGCGATTTGGGCGATCCGCTGGAGGCGATGAATGCGGTGATTGATTTCGAGGGGTTCCGGCCCTTGCTCGATCAGGCGCTGAAGCGGTCTGACGGGGCGAAGGGCGGACGGCCTGCCTTCGACCCCGCGATGATGTTCAAGGTGCTGATCCTGCAGGCCTTGAACGATCTCTCCGACGAGCGCGCCGAATTCCTGATCACGGACCGCTTGAGCTACATGCGGTTCCTGGGGCTCGGACTGGGTGATAAAGCGCCGGACCGCAACACCATCTGGACGTTCCGCGAGGCGCTGAAAGCCGCTGGCGTCATCGACGCTCTGTTCGCGGCGTTCGATGCGGCGATCACCGCCTCCGGCTATCGCGCGACGCACGGCCAGATCGTCGATGCGAGCCTTGTGAGCGCCCCGAAGCAGCGCCTGACGCAAGACGAGAAGGCGGCGATCAAAGAGGGCGCGTCGGCGGACGACATCTGGAACAACCCACACAAGGCGGCGCAGAAGGACATAGAAGCGCGCTGGACCATCAAATACTCGAAGAAGAAGGACGACGCGCCGAAGGGCCAGGTCGACATTGCGATCCCCGCCTTCGGCTACAAGTCGCACATCATGACGGACCGCGCGCACGGGTTCATCCGCGCCTTCAAGGTGACGGACGCGGCCCGCCATGACGGCGCGCAACTGAAAGACATCGTGCGGACGGACATCCTCGCGACCGGCGTTTGGGCCGACAGCGCCTACCGCTCGAAGGCGAACGAGACATGGCTCGCCCGCAACGGCCTCGTCTCGAACATCCATCGCCGGAAGCCGAAGGGCCGGCCGATGCCGGACCACATCCGTCGCGGCAATGCGGCGAAGTCAAAGGTCCGCGCCTTTGTCGAGCACGTCTTCGCCGATCAGAAACACCGCATGGGGATGAAGATCAGGACCATCGGCCCCGCCCGGGCGAGGATCAAGATCGGCCTCGCCAACATCGCCTACAACATGCGACGCCTGATCTTTCACGAGCAAAACGCCGAAGCGGCGGCATGAACAGCGCTCCACGGAAAGCCGATAAGCAGGCGTCCCGCAGACCAAATAGCCGGCGCATCAACGCTCGGCTCCGCGAAAAACCCGCGAAAGCCGTCAGCTCACCGACGAAGCGCCAATCACCCCGGTTGTTGGAGGTGTCCAGTTTTCGATGAGGTGTCGCCATTTGTAGATTTCCTCGTCGATTTTGAGCGGTGCGGTTCGTTGCGGGCGTTGTGAGATGACGATTTTAGCGCCGCGCTCGTTCATTTCCTCGATGATCCAGTTCGCGTCAAACGCCTTGTCGGCGAGGATCGCGTCAAACTTCACGCCCCTGATCAGCGGCTCAACGCCGATCGTGTCATAACGGTTGCCAGGCAAAAGCTCGAAGCGGACCAGATTTCCAAGCGCGTCTGTCAGCGCGAGGATTTTCGTCGTCCAGCCGCCCTTGGACTTGCCGATCGCCTGATTTTGAGTCCCCCTTTAGCGCCGTGACCATGACGGTGGACCGGAACAATCGTCGCATCGATCATGGCGTATTCCATGTCGGGATCATCCGACACCGCTTCAAATATCCTTCGGAAAACCCCCGCTTTCGACCAGTAATCGAAGCGCTTGAAAACCGTATTCCACTCGCCAAGCTCCGGCGGCAGGTCACGCCATGGACTGTTGGTGCGCACCTTCCACAGCACTGCCTCAAGAAACTTGCGGTTGTCACCGCCGCTGCGGCCGGGATCGCTCTGCTTGCCAAGACAAAGCGGCGCGATCTTCGACCACTGCGCATCCGTCAACACCATCCGAGCCATCAAAACCTCCCGTTTTGAAGCTTGAATCAGTGTTCGAACCCAATGGGTATCCTGATACTCAACAGAGCCTAGAGCGGCGTGCTCAAAAGTGTACGCGGTATTGCGCAAGTGAAGCGCACTGCGCCGAACGCCGCGACAATCAAAGACTATAGCTTCGGACCCTGATTCCGAATCAGAGCGCGAACCTCTCGGTCGCGTTGAAAGTGAGTCATCGCAATCTGGGGAGCGCGACTGCGCAAGCGGCGAAGCGTACCAGCGAACAGACACTATCACCGAAACCGCTTATGAGGTTCCGCCAAGCCTGATCGCGCGGCGTCCGCTATGCTCGCCTAGCGACCCGATCGCAATTTCCTGGTTCCCGACGATCAGCGGCGCGGCGCCGTCCCCGCGCCACTCGATCGCGAATACTTCGCCTGGCGCAAGACGCAGGAGCCGTGACAGCGGCGCCTCGAATCCGCCTGCGATGCAGCGCGCGTTCACCGGCAATGCGCTGAAGCGGCGACGCAGCGCATCAGCACTGGCGGGCACGCCGTCATCGACGCGGGGTTCTGCGGGAACCGCCACGATCGCCGCCATGGCTTCGCCTGCGGCGCCGAGGTCGATCGCGATCGAATATAACATCCAGTGGGACACGGACATTTGCGCAAGAAGGTCGCCCACCGGTCCGGACTGCAGCGGCCGGCCGGCCGAGTCATCCGTATGCGGCTCAATGAGCG
>CAZNXR010000005.1:0-17134 GCA_964576815.1 uncultured Caulobacterales bacterium
GAGTTCGCTCAGCTTCTGGTTCATCAGCGAAAGTTTACCAATCGTCATGCCGGCGCTGATGTCGAGATCGTTAGCGAAGCGCGCGTACCGCTTGGCCGATTCGGCGTGTTTGCCGTTCCATGCCGCAAAGAGCGTGTCGAGCCAATTCTTGTCGGACCGGTCCGGCTCACTCTTGGCCATGCGGGCGATCGAGATCGCGAGGTCGCCCTGACGGATCGACAATTCATCGCTGAGTTTGTCGGCGGCCAATCGGTCGTGATGGCCCTCGGGCGTCGCGTCGCGCGCGGCGATGCGCGCGGGCTCGATCGAAAACGTGCGGCCCGTCGCGAAAAACACGGCGCCGATCGCCTCCGCCGACCAGGCTGTCGCGCGCGAGAGGTTGACGATATCGAAAGCGAACTCCAGCGCCGGCATCAGCGCGGCTTGTCGTGCAAGCGCGTCCGGGGCGCCTTGCGCCTTCCACCGATCGGCGCGTCCCTCAAGCGCGCGCGCCTCGTCAACGGGAAGAATCGAGGGAAGCACTTTCTTGAGCGCCTGTATCGGCGCCTTGTACTGATCGACGACGCCCTTGATGCCCCGCTTGGCGAGTACGTCGCCGGCTTCGACATTTGAAATGATCTTGTTCACTTGCTCCTCAAGGAGCGCGACCGCCGTCCAGTAAAGATCCGTCTGGAGCGAGGCGGGCGCCTTATTGTCGAGCGCATCGACGCCCGCGCCGAAATCGCTGAGTTCAAGGATGCGCCGCGCCGCCTCATAGCTCAGCGCGACCTCGGCGAAGCCGGCGCCGGAGGTCTCCATCAGCTGATCCATGAAGGTCGCGCCGCAGGTATCGACGATCTCGTTCGAGACGCGCGTCGCGATGATTTCCCGGCGAAGGCGATGCGATTTCATCGCCTTTTCGAATTTGTGAGTATCATCCGGGAAATAGAATCCAAGCTCGCGCTCGAACATCGGATCGTCCGGCGCTTTGGAGTTTACGAGTTCTTCGAAAATCTCCATCTTCGCGTAGGCGAGAAGCACCGCAAGCTCCGGACGCGTAAGGCCCGCTCGCGTCAGCTTTCGCGCCGCGATCCCTTTGTCGTCGGGAAGGCCCTCAATGGCGCGGTCAAGCCGGCCGCTCGATTCGAGCCGCGTCATCAGCCGCTGATAGGCGTCATTGTCCGACGCGGCGGTCTTTTGCATCAAAGACAACGCTCGGGTCTGGTCATAATTGTGCTGCAGCACATGCGTGCCGACGTCCTCCGTCATTTTCTTGAGGAGGGCGTTGCGCGCCGTTTCCTTCAACTCGCCGTTTTCGATCGCCGCCGACAACAGGATCTTGATGTTGACTTCATGGTCGGAGGAATCGACGCCGGCTGAATTGTCGATGGCGTCGGTGTTGATGCGCCCGCCCGCAAGCGCAAAAGCGATGCGCGCCGCCTGCGTGAGGCCGAGATTTGCGCCTTCGCCGACTACTTTCATGCGCATTTCATCGGCGTTGATGCGGATGGAATCGTTCGCCCGGTCGCCGACGCGGGCGTTATCCTCGTGCGGGGCCTTGAAATAGGTGCCGATGCCGCCGAGCCAGAAAAGCTCGACATCGGCCTTCAAGATCGCGCGCATCAGCTCATGGGGCGTCGCCTGCGCCGTTTGAAGCCCGAGGAGGGACTTCATCTCCGCGCTGAGAGGGATCGATTTCGCCGAGCGCGGGAAGACCCCGCCGCCTTTTGAGATCTGCTTCTTGTCATAATCCTGCCAGGACGAGCGCTGCAGCGCGAACATGCGCTTGCGCTCGGCGAAGGACGTCGCAGGGTCGGGATTTGGATCGATAAAGATGTCGCGATGATCGAATGCGGCGACCAGCCGGATCTGCTCCGATAGCAGCATGCCGTTGCCGAAGACGTCGCCTGACATGTCGCCGATGCCGGCGACGGTGAAGGGCTTTGTCTGGACGTCCTTGTCCATCTCGCGGAAATGGCGCTTTACCGCCTCCCATCCGCCGCGCGCGGTGATGCCCATGACTTTGTGGTCGTAGCCCGCCGATCCTCCCGACGCGAAGGCGTCGCCGAGCCAGAAACCGTATTCGGCGGAGATGCCGTTCGCCGTGTCGGAAAATGTCGCCGTCCCTTTGTCGGCTGCGACGACGAGATAAGGGTCTTCATCATCCCAGCGGACGACGTTCTTCGGCGTGATCGTCTTCCCGCCGACGATATTGTCGGTGATGTCGAGCAGGCTGCGGATGAACTCGATATATGCGCCTCGCCCTTCCTCAAAGACGGCGTTTCGATCGCCGCCGGCAGGCAATTGTTTCGGATAGAATCCGCCCTTGGAGCCCGTCGGTACGATGACGGCGTTCTTGACCCGTTGCGCCTTGACGAGGCCGAGGACCTCGGTGCGGAAATCCTCGCGGCGATCTGACCAGCGCAGGCCGCCGCGCGCCACCGGCCCGAAGCGCAAATGGACGCCGTCGACGCGCGGACCAGACATGAAAATCTCGCGAAAGGGCCGCGGCTCGGGCAAGTCCTCGACCGCTGCGCTGACGATCTTGAATGAAATGTAAGGCTTAAAGGACGAGTCCGGGTCGCGCTGGTAGTAATTCGTCCGGACCATCGCAAGGATCAAGTTCAAGAACCGACGCAGAATTCGATCTTCATCGAGGCTTTCCACCGCTTCAAGGAGATCCTTGATGCGGGCCACGGCGGCATCAAGCTCCTTTAGCCGCGCCTCTTTCTTGGCGGGCCCCGCCGGATTGAAGCGGGCGTGAAACGCGGCGACCAGCGCGCGCGCAATGGAAGGATTCTTCGACAACGTCTGCTCGATATATCCTTGGGAAAAGGGGATGCCAGCCTGCAGAATATACTTGGCTGCGGCGCGCAGCAGCCATGCTTCGCGCCAGCTCAGTCCTGCGCTGACAACCAGCGCGTTGAAGCCGTCGTCTTCCGTCCGCCCGCTGAAAATCGCTTCCAGCGCTTCTTCGACCTGTCGGCGTGCGGCGTCCTTGTCGATCGCTCGCCCCATGCTCTCTTCAGTCCGGAAATCGTGGATGATGCACGGCTCAAGACCTTCGCCGGGCGACACCTCGAATGTCGCCTCCTGCGCGACGTTGAGGCCGAGATGCTCCAAAGGCGGAATGACTCTTGAAAGCTTCAGCGGTTCGCCTCGCCTATACAGCTTGATATTGATTACGTGATCTTCGTCGCCAGGCCGCGAGAAGACGCGCTCCGTCTGGGACGCGCCGCCCATCCCCTCGATGACGGCCACGTCCTGAAGCGCTTCGGCGGGCTCGATATGCTCCCGGTAGGCGGCGTCAAACGCGTATTCATAGCGTTTAAAGAGGCCTTGCGGCGTGGCGCCGTCATGGGCGCCCCGCAGCGCTTCAAGAAGCCCGTCCGACCAGTTTCTGGTCAGCAACCGGATGCGCCGCGTCAGCTCCGCAATAGGCGGCCCCTCCGGCGCGCCCGGCTTCAGCCCGATGATGTAATGGACGCGGACGAGCGAAGCGTCGCCGAAATGCGGATTGAACGCGGCGACATGCCCGTCATAGGCGGCGGCGAGCGTCGCGCCGATTTCCTCGCGCACCGTCGATGAAAACCGATCGCGGGGCACGAAGACGAGCGCCGATACGAACCGGTCGAACCGGTCGCGGCGCAGGAACAGCTTCGTACGCGGACGTTTATATAGACGCAGGATGCCCAGCGCCGTCTCCCGCAGGGCGTCGACATCGGCTTGCAGGAGTTCGTCGCGCGGAAAGGTCTCAAGGATGTGGACCAGCGCCTTGGCGTTATGGCCGCCGCTCTTGAAGCCAGCGACTTCCACCGCGCGTTTGACCTTCAGGCTGAGGATCGGGAGGTCGGTCGCGGGCCGAATATAGATGTCGGACGTCAGCAGCCCTACAAAGCGGTCCTCGCCGGCCACCTTTCCCGCGGCGTCGTAAAGCTTGACGCCGACATAATCGAGATGAACGCGGCGATGGACCGTCGATCGGACGTTCGCCTTGGTGATGATGATCGGGTCGGCGGATTTCATGAAGGCGGCCACCGGCGCCGAAAGCTCGCCTTCGTCCGAGAACGTCGTCTTCAGCACCCGCCGCGCGCTGTCTCGGAGGATGCCGAGGTCGCCCTCGTCGTCACGCACGAAATCCGCGCGCCCGTTCTTCGCCGAATAGGCGTAACGGCGCGCGCCGAGAAAGGTGAATTTCGCCTCGTAAAGCTTCTCCAGAAACTCAATCGACTCGGCGCGCATTTCAGCATCGCCGCCCTTGATCCTGGCGGCTTTCAATTGCTCGATCGCAGACCGCATTCGCGCCGTCATGGCGCTGAAGTCGCCGACCGCGAGCGCGACATCGCCTAGGACGGCTTCGATTTCAGATTGCAAGCGCGCAACCTCCGCATCATCGACCGGCGGATCCATCTCGGCGTGGATCATCGATTCCGCAATCGTCGCCGCGCCGTCATATTGGCGCTGCCCCTTGGCGTCGCGCGAAATGTTGACGACCGCGTTGACGAAGAACGAGACCTGCTTCCCAGCCTCGGCGAGCGCGCCTGTCACGCTGTCGACGATGAACGGCATGTCGTCCGTCGTAATGTCGAGAACCAAACGCGTATCGCGCCAGTCTGCGCTCTTGTGCAGGCGAAGCGCGACCTTGGGCTTACCGGGCGGACGTTTCTCGCTTACCCGGAACGCTTCAACCGCGCGCGCGAGCAATCCGGCGGGCTCATCCCAATGCCGGTCGTCGCCCGTCGCGAAGCGGACAAGTTGTTCAATGTACGACTCGAAGGGGTCGGCAAGCGCGCCCGATTTCGTTTTGGGCGCATCCTTGCTGGCGCGCGCGAGATCAACCACGCGCTTCAGAGTCTTGATGTCTGCAATAGAGTGAAAGCCTTCCGCCACCGATATCCTCCCGACCAACCGGCGATCGCCGGCGCCCGTCGGCGGCGTGTCGGTTCATCGACGCGCGCTTGCACCCGGCCGGGCCTGTTTTGCGCGGGTCATAGCGTAACGCGGCTTTGTAAGTCTAACGGAATAAGCCCGGAGTCAGGCTTTCGCAGCAGCTTTCGCAAGGTCGGCGGCGGCCGCTTCGGCGGCGACTGGTCGGTCGAATTCGCGGCGCACAAGACCGGTGCGAGGATATTTTCGGTCGGCTGTCGCTCCGATGACAGCGGAAGCCGCCCAAACCGCGCCTGTTCCAAGGGCGAGTATTGTCATAGTCCAAAGCGTGAAGAGTGATAGGCCGTCTATTCGCATTTGCGCAAGGACGACAAACGCGCTTGCCGGGAGCAGAGCAGCGAACGCGGTTAGCCGGTGTGCGGTATGAAAGGCGGACGCAGCGAGAACACCCAGCACGAGCACGGCGATGATCTCAATACGCGCCGAAACGGTCGCTGCCGGAACAGCCAACAGGAATGCCCCGGAGCCAAAGGCGGCGCTGATGACCGCCATGGTCGATGTGTAATGGGCGCGCCAGCGAAACGGCCGCGAGGCGATCTTATCTCCGGCGCGAAAGTCCTTTCGGTAGCGCCGGCACAAATAGAGCGCCGCGAACAACATCGCCGCCCAGACGCCGGCGCGCAGCGGCATTTCCCGAGCGAATACGATTGCGATGAAGATCCCGGCGGCGGCGAAGATAGCAAGGCCCGGACCGCCCCACCGAGACAAGAGGTCAATGAGATGCAAATTCGCCGCGCGCGATCGCGCCGTCCTGCGCGCCGGCGCCCCGGTCTCGCTGGCCGCCTCCGCAGCTAGCGCCTGGAGTTCGTGGACGCTGAGCGGCTCTTCGGATCGCATCTGCGGCATGTCTTGTCGCGGGGCCTTCTAAGACGACGCCGACAATAAGGCGACGACCATCGTTAACGAATTGCTAACGATTGAGGCTGGGCTGATTTGCCAGAGCGGTCCAGCCTCAACGTCGAGGCTCAAATTCCGGCGGCGCGAGCTCAAAACGCTGGAATTCAAAGCCCGGCGCGACGGTGCAGCCGACGAGGGTCCACGCACCAAGGCTTTCCGCCGCCTGCCATGCGCCCGCCGGCACGATTCCCTGCGGGGCCTCGCCCTGCAGCACGTCGGGACCGATCACCAACGATGTTCGTCGGCCGTCGTCGATATCAAGACGCAAAGGATCGCCGGCATGGAAATGCCATATCTCCGTCGCATCGATGCGATGCCAGTGAGAGCGTTCGCCAGCCTTCAGGAGAAAAAGAATAGCGGTCGACTTGGCCCGCGCTTCGCTTGCCGGCGTGTCGCGAAAAGTTTCGCGATAATGGCCGCCTTCTGGATGAGGCAGAAGATGCAGCTTGGCGATGATCGCGTCCGCAGTTGCGTTCAAGGGTTTCTATCGTTCCCGTAATACGCTTCAATCTCTATTCCGGCTTGCCGTAGCTCGCCGCGCAACGTCAGCGCATCGATGTCGAGGGGGTCAAGGGTCAACGCCGAAACGACGTCTTCCGCCGCGTCATCGTCGCGGCCGAGCGCGCGGTAGGCGCGCGCGCGAATAACATAGGCCTCCGGCGCCTTGACGCCCGCTTTCTCTGCGGCCGTGACGGCGTCGGCGGCGGCCTGCCAGCGGTTGCCGGCGGCGAAAACCTTGGCGGCGACGAAATCAAGTTCCCGCAGCGCAGGCGCGCGCGCTTTGGCGCTTGTGACCGCTTTTTCCGCCGCGGGAACATCGCCGGCCTCCAGCCAGGCGAACGCCGCCTCGGCCAAAACGCGAGCGCGCGCCGTCTCGTCGCCGGCGTCGGCGCGCGCCGCAATTTCATCCAGTCTTATCGCCGCGAGCTTTGGAAAACCGGCGGCGAGATCGGCGATCGCAAGGCAATGCTGCGCCGCCGCGCCGCCGCCTTCGAGAGCCCATCGCTGTGCGCCCTCACGTCCCTGGGCAAGGTTCTCTGCGACCAGTCGGACGCATTCTTGGTGGCGGGTCCCGGCGCTTGTCTCAGTCGCCAGATATCCCGGAATAAAGGGCGCCTCGGGCGTCAGGAGGGCGATGACGGTTTCGATGAACATGCCTACTGACTAGACCGGCGGAAGCCGGCCGAAAAGGGGCCGGGTATCTATGTCTCTATTCGGCGGCTTCGGCGCGCGGTGCGCGACGCGCTGGGCGTTTTTTGGGGCCGGCGCCGTCAGAGGAGGGCTCGGTTTTCTTCGCCTTGTCCCCGCGGACAACGACGATGTTGCCTGAAGGCTCGGCCGGCGCGGCGGCCTTGCGCGGATCGGCCGGCAGAAAGCAGGTGACGCGCGTTCCTTCGCCTGGCGTTGATTCCATCCTGACCCAACCGCCGTGGAGGCCGACAAGCCGTTGCACCAGCGACAGCCCAAGGCCGGCGCCCGCCGACGGCCCAGCGGATTCAAAGGGCTCAAATACGCGCGCCTGATCGTCCGGCGACACGCCGCGCCCGGAATCGGCGACCCAAAGCCGAATGAGGCCGGGCGCCCGATCGGCGCCGATCGTCACCGCGCCGCCGGGACCGGTATAAGCGAAGGCGTTGGAAAGGAGGTTGAAAAGGATCTGCTTAAGCTTGCGCGGATCGGCGCGGAAAACGCCGATATCGGGATCGCAGCCGACCGACAGCGACACCTGCGTATCTTCTGCCTTCAGCGCCGAATAGGTCGCCGCATTCGTCAGAAGTTCTCGCAGATCAACTTCTTCGACATCGACCGACATCTTGCCGGCGTCGATGGCGGCGAGATCAATGATGTCGGTGATCAAGTCTCTCAGATGATGCGAGGCTTGCAGGATCGACGCGATGTAATCTTTCTGGCGGTCATTGAGGACCCCGAACATCTGCCCGTCGAGCATTTCCGTAAAGCCGATGATGGTCGCGAGCGGCGTCCGCAATTGATAGGAAACGTGATCGACGAATTTCGATTTCTGCCGGTCAATGTCTTCAAGAAGCGCATTGCGCGCCTTCAATTCCTTTTCGCGCTCGCGGTTGTCCGTCACGTCGAGGAAATAGAGCAGCGTCGCACCGTCCGGCAGCGGCTCCGTTCCGAAGGACAGGGTTCGCCCGTCGGCCAGCGCGACGATTTCATCGCGCGAAGGCGTGCGGTCTTCCGGCGACATCGAGGTGGCGCGCCGTTTGGCGGCGGCGAGCGCCGCCCCGCCGGTCGTGGCGCGCGACATCATTTCCGACAGCGCCCCCTCGATATGAGGACGCACGGATAGCGCATGATCGTCGAAGCGCCACATCTTCGTAAAGGCGGTGTTGTGGAGCCGCAGTTTTCCGTCCGCGCCGAACACCGCGACACCCTCGGAGAGGTTGTTCAGCGTCGCGCGCTGCACGTTGATCTGGGTGTTGAAACGGGCTTCCAGCGCCATCTTTTCAGTGATGTCGTCGAAGACGACCAGCGCGCCGCCGAGCGGGTGGCGAGCGCGGGCGACACGCAGCATTCGCGCGTCGGGCAGATTCCAGATTTCATCCGGTGCGCGCCCGTCGCGCTCCGCGCCCGGCGCCGCCATGCCCTCCGTGTAAAGAGCAAGCTGGCGGCGCTTCCACTGTGCGAAATCGGGTTGCTCCGGAAGGCGGCCGAGATGGCGCAGCCTGTCAAGCAGCTCATCATGCTGCGGCGCTCCGGCCAGATAGGCGTCTTCAAGTCCGAAGAGCCGCTTGAAGGCGGCGTTGTAATAGACGAGCTCCTGACCGGCGCCGAACATGGCGACCCCCGCCGGGACTTGGTCGAGCGTCGCGCGGTTCGCCTCGACGTGCCGGTCAAGATCGGCTTTCGCGCGCTCGAAATCCGTGATGTCGACGGCGAAGCCGGCGATGCCGGCGTCGCCGGCGGCGTGGACGGGCGTTTCGGTCACCTTCAAAGACCGTCTCGCGCCTTTGATGTTAACGGCGATCCGGCCCTCGATTGAGCGCCTTTCGGCGCCGGCGCGTTCGGCGATTTTCTTGACGGCGCCGTCGAGCTCGATTTGCTCCTTGAGCACGACGGCGGCGCTTGGCGCTTCGACGGCCTCGACATAAGCGGCGTTGACCCAGGCGAGAGATAAGTCCGCCTGCCGGCGCCATGCCGGGATCGGCGCGCGTTCAAGCTGCACAAGCGCGCCGTGGAGGTCCGCCGTCTTCTCCCGAACTTTGCCGAGAATGCCGCCGTCCTCCGCCATGCGCACGGCAGGGTCGGTGAGCCAGAGCGCGACTTGCCCTCCGGCGACACGGCCGTCCGCTTCAATGGCGCGGCCCTCGTTCGTCATCAGCGAGCCGGAAAACGCGATGCCGTGCTGCCGAAGCTCCTGCACGAGGTCGCGCAGCCTTCGCTGGTCGTCCGGGCGGCTGTCATCCTGAAGCGGCAGATCGCCCAGCGTGTTGAGGAGGCGGGTGACCGGCGTCGCCATCGGATCATCGAGATCCATGGCGAAAGACATGAGCGAGGCAAGCGCTGCGGGACCGCCGAGGATCTTGGGCGTACCCCAGCCTCGTTCCATCGATTCGTAGTCGTCTTCCCAGACCAGGACGAGACCTGGATGGGCCGAAAGGACGGCGTCCGATTTCTCAAGCTGGGCTTCGAGTTCGGCAAGTTTCTTCGTCCAGTAGGCCGAGGCGTTGCGCGACGTGGCGGAAACGCGAAAAGCCCAGGCGAGCGCCGCGACCGTCATCGCGCCCGCCGCCAGCAGGCCGACGAGTACGGGGTTTGGGCCGGCGGTCTCGACCCCTTGTGCAAAAGCCGGGGAGGGCGCCGACGACAACGCAGCAAACGCTGCCGAGGTCATCAGAGTCGCCGCCCACCGTCCGATCTTCGCCGGAGCCTTCATTCGTATTCCTTCGACGACCCATCGCGCTTGATGGAGAGCGCCGACAATGGGGCACAATTGGTGATCGACCGTGCCAGAACCGCAATATCTACCCTGTTCGCCTTTGCCCGCTAGGGGCTTTCGGGCGCGAATCAAAACCGCTCTACGGTTATTTTCAACAGCCGCGCCTGATGTTTCAATTCGGCTGGTCTGCGTCTTCTTTTTCTTCTTCGGTTTGACGCGGCTTTCTGCCGAACAGCCCCTTTAGCGCTTCACCGGCGATCGACTTCACCGGGTCCCCGGCAGGGGCGGCGTTCCGGTCGGTCGAAGGCGCAGTCGCCGTTTCCGCCGAACCGCTTGGCGCCGCCGGGCTGCGACCGAGG
Organism: uncultured Caulobacterales bacterium; assembly: GCA_964576815.1. Classification (GTDB taxonomy): domain Bacteria; phylum Pseudomonadota; class Alphaproteobacteria; order Caulobacterales; family Parvularculaceae; genus Amphiplicatus. Next base: position 10,087 of record CAZNXR010000005.1, read on the forward strand.
ATGCCGTCAAGGAGCGCTTTGCCAGGGTCGGCGGATTCGCCTTCTTTAGGCTTCAGGGCGTTGTCGAGCAGGCCGCGGACGGTCTGCTCCGCGCGGCCACGAACAAGCGCTTCAACATCGACGCCCACCGTCGGTTGCGAGAATGTGCCGCCGACCTTGATCGGGATCGCGATGTTGCGGCCCACTTTTCCGTCGGCGGAGGTCGATGCGCGCGGCAGAAGTCGGATATCGACCGCCTGTCCGGGCAGGTTCACCTTCCCGACTCCCGTCATGGTGAGATAGGGGCCCTCCATCGAGATTGTCGGCGCCTGCATCTGGCCGTCGACGATCGTAAAGGTCGTCAGGAATTTCGAGAAATCGGTACGCTCGTCCGGTCGGCGCGCTTCAGCGATCGCGGTGCTGATCGCCGCCGGATTGGTGAGACCGCCCTCATAAAGCTTCGCGACGGCCGACGCGATCTTGGCGAAGTTGATTCCTTTGAGCGCACCGTCAGCAAGATCGAAGCCGCCCCTGCCGTCGAGCGATTCCATGATCGCCTTCTGGCTTGCGCCGGTGGCGTTAAACGTCAGCGTGAAACCGCCGAGACCCAACACACGGTCCATCTTCATCATGTCGATGGTGAAGGGATTGGCGTCCACCGACGCCATTTTGAAATCGCCGGCGATCGACGGCGTCGCACGAGCCGCGTCGATGACGAGTTTGCCCGAGCCGCCGCCCTTGTAGAATCCGATCTGCGGAATGTCGGCGGTCATGCGTGCGTCGGCGATTTTCAGGCGGACCCGCGCTGCGCCCGTTTCGATGTCATTGAGAAAGACCTGACCGGCGCTGAGATCGAGATCGGCATCGATGTTGCGCAGGCTTGTGAAATCCAATTTGTCCGTAGACCAGGCGGGAAAGCCCTGCGCCGTCGTCGCCGGCGGCGGCATATAGGGGCGCAGATCGAGTGCGCCTGTCGTCAACGCGCCGGTCGCCTTCGGTTTGGCGCCGGACCAGTCGAGCTTGATGTCGCCCTCGGCGTCGATCTTGTCGAAGCCGATTTTGGCCGCCGAGAGGGCGAGCGATGTGGGCGCCCCGGTCGCCGCGCCGGACACGGACAGCCGGTCAAAGCCCGGAGCGTCCGCTAATTGAACGTCGAAGAGTTTGGCGAGCGCCGGCAGGTCCGGCGCGTCGATCTTGATAGGCCCCGAATAGCTAAGCGTGTCGCCGCCCGCGACGAGAAGATCTGCCCCGATGGTCGCCGCGCCGAGGGCGAGGTCCACCTTCAGGTTGCTGTCGCGCTTGGCGAGTAAGTCGGAGAGGTTCGTCAGGACGATCTTCGCCGTCGCTGGGGCGCCCTGAAAATTCATGGCGCCGTCGAGTTCGAGCGGTTCGGAGAGGCTGGCGAGGCGAACGTCTGCATTGATCGAATCGAGCGTAAAAGTCTTTTCCGAAACAGCGTCCGCGTAAATCGCGCGCCCGTCGACGAGCCGCACATCGCCGAGGCTTATCTCTTTCGGTCCTTGGGCCGGCGCGCCTTGCGCCTGAGGAGCGTTGGTTTGCGCCGCAAGGTTCCAGTTGACCGCGCCTGATGTCGCCTTCTGCAAATTGAGGTCCGGCCGCGTGAGGATGAAACGGGAAATTTCGACGCGGCCGCCGAACAGCGGCATGAGCTTCACGCCGATATCGGCGCGCTCAACGCGCGCAAGGTGGTCGCCGGCGAAACCCTCGGCGTTCGCCACCACAAGATCCGAAACCTTGAACGCCGTGTTCGGAAATATCTTGAACGAGATGTCGTCGCCCAGCGTCACCGTCCGGCCAAGCGCCTTTGACGCCTCCGCTTCGATCCTTCCCTTGTAGGACGCGGCCGGCACAAGTCCCGGCGCGAGAAGCACGATTGCGACGAGAAGCAAGATGAGAACGGCGACGGCGGCCAGGAAACGGGTCATGAGCGGCGGAGACCTTGAAACGACAAGGACGATCTTACCCCCGTTCGCCGCAAGATTTCCACCGTTCCGGCGCGCCCGTCATCGGGCTTGCCGAACCTTAAGATTTTAGGGCGATTATCCCCGGCCCGGCACGGCTTCTTGATCGCTATCCGCCGCGCGGCGGACTCGCGAAAAGAGTGAAGACGGTTACGCACCGGACGACAGCGAACATGGCGAGACCTGCGCCTTTCCGGCAATCGCCTGCGCGCCGGTTCGAGACAACAGGCGCACGCGTCGCCTCGCACGCGGCGTCGAGGAATTCTTGGGAGCCGCAGCGCTGCGCGAACGTTCTGCGAGGAGCTGCGCGATAACGCGTGCGAAGTTTGCGCGCCTTTCCGGCGCGAGTTCCCGCAGCCTGGCGTCGTCCATGCCGGGCAGCGTTAATTTTCCGGGTTCCATCGAACGAACGGTCGATGAGATAAAAGCCGATCGCGTTGGCTTCCAGACCGGGAAAAGCTATCTTCTGTCTGGGGTGTTAGGGGCGTTCCATGAGCTTACGAACAGCCGTCGCCGTGCTTGCTGCGCTTTTCGCCGCCTGTCATGGGGCGCTTGCGCAACCTGAGCCGGCGCCGGCGGACTCGGCCGAAGAAGATTTCAGCCTTCCAGAGCGTCCCGACCCCAATCCGCCGCCTGCGCCGCCGGCCTCGCCAGAACCCTCAACATCGGTCACGACGTCGATACTTCCTCCGCCGGTTCCGGCGCGCCTTCACGCCGGCGGGACGGGGGCGGCGACGCTCTCCGATCCTTCGTCGATCGAGCCCTTTCTCGACGGCTATGTCGCCAATGCGATGGCGGACCAATATCCGCCCGGCATGATGGTTGCGGTGGCGACGCGCGACGCCGTCTTTGTCAAATCTTACGGCCTCGCCGATGCGGAGAAAGGCGTTCCGGCGACCGACAAGACGCTGTTCCGCATCGCGTCGATTTCCAAGACCTTTGTCTGGACGGCGGTGATGATGCTTGTCGATGAAGGCAAGCTCAATCTCGACGCAGATGTCGATGCCTATCTAAAAAACGTAAAAGTCGGCGCGCGCGGCCTGCCGCCGGTGACGCTGCGCGATCTCATGGCGCACCGGGCCGGCTTTGAGGACACGTTCGGCGATTTCTTCCAGTCGAAGACCGGGCGCAATTTCGAGGAGGCGCTGGATCACACAAGGCCGAAGAGAGTCGCGCGTCCGGGTGAGCGCACTTCTTACTCGAACTGGGGAACGGATCTCGCCGCGCAGATCGTCGCCGATGTGACGGGCGAGCCCTTCGACGTGTTCGTCGCGACGCGGATTTTGGCGCCGAACGGCATGGACTCGACGATCCAGCACGATCCGACCTCGATCTCAGGGAATGCGCTCAACGATGCGGCGCTTGAGGCGCGGCTCGCCGCGCCGCATAAGCTCGACGCCGGCGCGCCGGCGGTGATGATCCATGACGCGCTTGACCCTCTCCACGCCGCGGGCGCGATCGCGCTTGACGCGCATGACGCTGGGCGCTGGCTGCAGTTTCTCCTCAATGACGGGGTCGCCGGCGGCAAGCGCCTTCTGACGCCGGAGGCGTTCGCAAGGATGCGCACGCGCGCCTTCCGGGACCGGCCGTTCGCGCCGGACTTCGCGCATGGTTTCATGGAGACCGAGATCGGCGGCGCGATCACCTTCGGCCATGGCGGCACGCTGTCGGGGTTCATCAGCGACATGACAATCGCGCCGTCGCTCGGCGTCGGCGTGTTCGTCGCGGTGAACGGCGCGGAGAGCCCGCGGCTTCCCGATTTGATCAGCCGCTACGTCATCGAACAGTTTGCGCGCGCCGACAGCTATCCGGCGAAATGGCCGGTTAAGGCGACGCCGGAAATGATCGCCATGACGAAGTCGGCGGCCGGCGCCTATATGCCTAACCGGCGCGTCTATTCCCGGTTTGAAAAAGTCAATGCGCTTGGGTCCGAAATAAAGCTCGCCGCGAAGGATGACGGGTCGCTGGTCGTCACCGCGGGCGGAAAGTCGTCTCGATATTATCCGCTCTCGAACGATCTCTGGTCGAACCGCTCTCGCGACCGTCTTTTTGTCTATCGCGATCAGGCGGGCGCGCCGGTCAGGATCTCGGCGGCGATGGGAACGATAACGGCGGATCGTGTGGCCTTTCTCAACTCGTCGGACGCGTTTAACGCCGCCATCGGCGTTGTCGCCCTGTTTTCCGTGTTCGCGTTCATTGGGGCATGGAGACGGCAGGGGCGGGAAGTCGAAACGACGCTGCTCGGCAAGCGGCTCGCCGTCGGCCATGCGCTCTCGGCCTTTCTGTGGCTTGCCTTCATCGTCGCACTGACGGCGGTCAGCGCAAACTTCGCCGAAAAAGACCTTGCCGATTTTCAGGCGGAGGGCTGGCCTCCGGCGTCGCTGATCGCAGCAATCGTTACGGCGCATCTTGCAGCGCTCGGCGCCGTCGCCGCGGCGATCGGAGCGTTTCCGGTTTTGGTCGGATCGGGCTGGTCGATCTGGCGGCGCGGCCACTACCTTCTCTTCGCCGCCGCCGGGGTCTTCGCTGTCTGGCAACTGGCGGTTTGGAAAGTGATCCTCGCCGCACCGAGCGGCTAAAGGAACCGCGCCACGACGTCTTTGTAGGACCGCGACAGCTTCAGCTCGGACCCGTTTTCGAGGACGACGAAATATTCGCCGTTCGAATGCGGGTGCAACTCCTTCACTTTTTTCACGTTGACGATCGCCGAGCGGTGAATGCGTTGGAAGCGGCTCGGATCGAGGCGTTGCTGAAGCGTCTTCATCGTCTCGCGGATAATGTGCGTCTTGCCGCAGGCGTGGATGCACATGTAGTCGCCGGCCGCGTCGATCCAGTCGATGTCGTCGGCGTTGAGCATGACGACCTTGGTTCCGTCCTTGAACGACAGGCGCTCGGAATAGCGCTCCTTCTGCGTCCACGAGGGGTCTTGAATCAGCTCCTTGATCTGATCGCGGTCCTCGTCGCTGAGCGAGGCGAGGAGTTCGACAAGGCGCGATTCCCGGCTCGCCGCGGCGCGCGTCTTGATGGCGTCGCGCGCCCGATGAATGGCGTCTTTCAGACGCTCTTCCTCGACCGGCTTGACGAGATAGTCGAGGGCGTTCGCCTCAAAGGCGTCGATTGCGTATTTGTCGTAAGCCGTGACGAAAACGATCAGCGGAGCCGGCGCGCCGATCAGCGCGCGCACCACGCCGAAGCCGTCGAGACCCGGCATCTGAATGTCGAGAAAGACGAGATCGGGCGTCTGCGCCTTGATCTCCTTCACAGCCTCGCGGCCGTTCGAACACTCGCCGATAATCTCGATTTCGGGAAATTCCTGAAGTCGAATTCTGAGGCCCCTGACCGCCAACGGTTCATCGTCGATGAGCATCACGCGAATTTTCTGATCGTCCATGACCCGTCGCCCCTAAAGCTGTGCGGTGAATTCGAGCGGAATGCGCATTGTGACGGCGAGGCCCTGCGGCGCACGCCTGGAGAGCGTGAAGGACTGGCGCGCGCCGTAAAGATGGGCGAGCCTTTCGCGCATGTTGACGAGGCCGACGCCCGTCTTGGCGTTTTGAAGCAGCGCCTCTGGATTCTCCGGCGCCGACGGGCCGTTGTCCCAGACCTCGAACCGCAGCATGTCGCCGTCGCGCTTGGCGACGATGCCGATCTCACCGTCCGTCTCCATCCGTGCGATTGCGTATTTGATCGCGTTTTCGATCGCCGGCTGAAGGATGAGCGAGGGCACGCGCGCGTCGAGTATGTCGTCATCGACGTCGAGCGTGATTTTCAGGCGATCGGCGAAGCGCGTTTTTTCAATGTCGAGATAGAGCTGGAGGGCGCGCAGTTCTTCGGCGAGCGAGGTCTTGAGCAGCGGATCGCTGTCCAGCGAATAGCGCAGGAAAGCCGACAGCTTGGTCAACATCTGATTGGCCTGGCGGCCGTCCTTTTCGAGAACGAGCGTCGAGATGGCGTTCAGCGTGTTGAAAAGAAAATGCGGGTTCAGCTGGTAGCGCAGCATTTTCAGCTGCGCCTGGTCGGCGAGCCGGGCGGACATTAGCGCGCGCTCGGATTCATCGCGCAGCTTCAAGTAATAGTTGATCCCGAAATAGAAGCCGCCCCACGACATCAACAGGAAGAAATTCGGCGGCAAATCGGGCCGGATCAGCATCAGGATGTTCATGCTGCCGAGATCGGCGCCGCGATTGAGAATCCATTCTTCGCCGAATATGAGAATGAAGGTCTGCAACTTCGCGAGCGACATGGCGACGGTCGCGGCCGCCGTCGTCGAAATGGCGATCAGGAGAAGGGCTGCGGGATGCTGGCGCCGCGCGAAGCGGTAGATGGGGCGCAGCACGATCGACGTCGTCAACAAACCGACGATCGACATCGCGATCGAATAGGCGACCGATTGAGGCGTCCAGCCCGCTACTAGCGACGATACGGCGAGGACATGGAAAATGAAAAAGCCTAGCCAGCCCGAAATCTGGAGAAACCAGAAGAGCCGCTCCTTTTCGGCGAAGAACCAGTTGGCGGCCCGCGCCGACCGCGACTGCGGGGCGACAAAGGCCCCAGGGTCGGCGGGGTTTAGGTCGATCGCGGTCATCAGCGTCCGGTCAAGATTCTGCACCGGCTTCGCCTCCTTGGGCCCATCGTTCAACGCCGTTGCGGCGAACGGCCCTTTCGGCGCGGCGAACGGGGCGTTTGTCGAGACGCTAACCCTATTCCGGCAGCGACAACAGGCGAACATCGCCGCCGGCGGCCGTCGTGTTGATGGTCAGCGTGCGTTCGGCGGCGAAACGCGCCGGGTCGTCCACGCTCGACAGCAGGGGGGCGATCGGACCGGCGCGCCGGGCGAGCGCGCCGGCGATTTGCCTCCGCGATTCCTTTCGCCCGTCGAATGCGACCGCGCGCACGCGCGGATCGAGAAGGGCGGCCTCGTTGACGGCGGCGCCGGCCGGCAGGCTGACGACAAGGTGGTTCGGCCCGCCTGCCGCGGCGAGGGCGCTCGCAACCTTGTCGGCGAGCGGCTGGACCCCGACGACGGCGTTGCCCGCAGCGAGCGCCAGGGCGAGCTGGCGCTTGTTCGCCGCTTCGCTTCCGCCGCC
>CAZNXR010000006.1:0-16660 GCA_964576815.1 uncultured Caulobacterales bacterium
AGCCCTTCGCCGCCGAGCTGGTCGCCGCCGAAACGCTGCGCGGCCCCCAGGTTGGCGTCCAGGATTCGACCGTAATCATCCCGAACATCAACGCCGAGCCGCTTCTTGCCATAATAGTGCGCGACTGGGTCGGGCGAGGCGAACTTCGTCAGCCGCAGGATGCCTTCATCGACCGCTGCGATGGTCAGGCGCACTTCCTCGCCGCGCGCCGCCCCGACGATCTTGACGGGCGCATCGATCTTCTGGCGCGGCCGAACCAGTTCCGGCGCATTGACGGAAACATTGAAAGTCTGCGCCGACATGTCGAAACCCACATAGGCGACCCCCATAGCGCGGCGCGGGATCGGCCGCTTCACGGCGTCGCGCGGCGTGACGATCGTTGTCAACACATAGAATCCGGAGCCCCATGCCGCATCGGTCGCGATCGAAATCTCGCGGCCCTTGTCATCGACTTTGAAGCGCTGGACCGAGTGGACCTTGTCGGTCGCCACGGTGACGATCGCTTCGCCTGCATAAGGCGGGTCGAGATAGAGCTTCGCGGTTCCGCCGGGCGAAACGTCCTTCGAGGTGACGGTCAGCGTCGCCTGATCCGGGGTCTCGGCGCCCGACTCATAAGAGCGCCAGCCGACATAGAAGCGAATGTCGGTCGATACTTTCGACTGAGGGTCAGTCGCCGTCAGCCGGTACGAACCGGGATCGAGCGACTGCACGATCCGCGCAGCGCCATCCGCCTTCGCTTCGACGCGGCCTTCCGCGACGAGCACGTCCTTGAACGACCGGCGCCAGCGCCACTCGCCGTTCTCGCGATACCAGTCGAACCAGTAGTCTTCCTCGACGAGGCGCCACTCCAGCGTTCCCGCCTGTTGCTTGCCGTCGCGATCGATCAGGATCGCATCGATCGCTGCAGGCTCGTTCTGAGAAAAACCGAAGCCGTCTCCGGCCGTCTTCAGGCCGAGATAGCGTTCCATCGGTCGTACGGGCACGCGCGCGCTTTCGCGCACGACGCGGCCGCCGGGCTCGACAACGCCGACAACGAGATCGGCGCGCAGCGGCGCGCCATAGGACAGGTCCGCATCATCGACGCGAAGCGTCACATCCGCTTTGCCGTCCTTGTCGGTCGCGCTGCGGGCAAGCGTCAGGAACCGTTCCTGGAACCGCGCATCGGCGGGACCAAACCGATAACCAGACAGCGCCGGGAACGGGTTGGGGTCGAGCCGCACGCGTGCTTCCGCCTCAACGCCGAGATCGGCGGCAGGCGCCCCATAAAGATAGCGAGCGGCGACCGAAACCGGGCGCGGCTCATCGGCGCGCATGGGCCGGGTCTCATCGACGTCGACCTTCACTTCGATACGCTGAGGAACGAAATCCTCGACGGAGAAAGTTTCGCTTCCGACAAGGCCGGCCCCGTCCGCGTGCGCTTCGATGCGCCAGAGCCCGCGCGGCGCCGAACGCGGAACGTCAAAGTCGAAGGAGAAGCCGCCGACATCGAGCTTGTCGATGCGTTTCTTGAGCGCCTCGGTCGCGTTCGGCCGATAAATGGTGAGCGTCACTGGCCGCTCGGCGGCGCGGCCGGCGCTGTCGCGCACCAGCCCTGAAACATGCGCGGTCTCGCCGGGGCGATAAATGCCGCGGTCGAAATAGAGATAAGCGTCGATGACCGAAGGCGCAGCGCGCCCGTCGATATTGCGGTCGGACAGGTCGAGCGGCGCGCGGTCGAGGTCAAGCGCGGCGAAATCCTGATCGGACCCGTAGGCCATGATCATGCGCGGCGTCAGCGGGTAGTCGCCCCCGACCGCCGCCTTGTCAAAACGCGCGCGGCCGTCCGCGCTCGTCGTCGCGCGCGCAAGGATGTCGTTGTTCGACGCCACAAGTTCGAGGCGCGCACCCGAAAGGGGCTTTCCGGTTGCGATAGAGCGAGCGAAGACGTCGATGCCTTCGCTTGAGGAGTAGCTCGTCATCGCGATGTCGGTGAACATCACCCAGCGATAGGCCTGCGCTGCGCGGTTAGCGTCCGCGCCCGGGGAAACGTCCTTGAGCTTCACATAATAGGCGCCGGGCGCGAGATTCGGCAGCGCAGCCCCGAGCGGGAAAACCGTATTGACAGCCTCGTTATCGACTTTCTTGACAACAATGTTCTTGTCGAACAGCTTGACGCCGACGTCCTCGCCGCTTTCGACATCCCAGACATAAAAATAATCTTCTTCGGGCGAAGACTCGCCGCGCACCATGGATTTGCGCGCCAATGACCTGTCAGACACTCTGTATACGGCGACATTGATCTTTGAGACGTTGACCGTCTGCAGACCGAGACCGTCGGCTTCGAGGCGCGGCAGCACGACGCCGTCGCCGACAAATCCGACATAGGCAGGCTTATCGCCGAACGCGATCGTCACTTCGACCGTACGTTCCAGACGCTCGCCGGCTTTCGAAGGCGTCCCGCGTCGGATGCTGGCCTTGTATTCCTTGTCAAAGCCTAGGCCGGTGAGGCATAGGCTCGACCCCGCCGCCGTCACTGCCGGCTTCACATTCGGCGTGACGCGGACATAGTCCGCGTAGTTGACCTTGCCGGAGGCGTCGAGGTCGCGCGTGAACTGGATGCAGGCGCGCGGCTCATCGCCCGCCGTTTCAAGGATCAGGCGATCAAACGTGAAGGTCTTCGCCTTTTCGGCGTCAGCCCGCGCGGCGCTCTCGGGGCGAACTTCCTGAAAGGGATGATCCTGAAGCTCAGCGCCGTAATCAGCGCCGCTGGCGGCCTTCCCGACACCGGGCAATCCGCGATCGATCGCCTGGCCGGCAAACAAGCCGACCCCGAAAGACGCCAGCACGGCGCCGGCGCCGATGATCATCAGCTTTCTGTTCATCCCCGCACTCCCTTGACGCGACTGATCCGGCCCCGGATCGCCCCCGCGTTATTAACCCTCTCTATGGCTTTTCGACGCCCAAATGAAACACTTTCGCGGGCGGTCTGCGGCGCTTTGGAGGCCTTGGGTAGGTTTTCAAATCAACCGCGCCGCTCTAGGAAGTAACAGTCGGAAGTCGCATAGCCGCGCGGCCCCGGTCTCCGTAGCTCAGGCGGATAGAGCACCAGATTCCTAATCTGGGGGCCACAGGTTCAAGTCCTGTCGGAGACGCCGCCGCCCTCGGCAGGCCCGTCGCCGGGGCGGCGCATTTCTTGAAGGGCGGCGATCGGACGACCGGTTGAATTAACGATGCGCGACGCGCTTCTCATGATGATAATCGCGGCGGGACTTCTCGCTGCGCTGCGATATCCGTTTGCCGGCATGCTCGTCTGGGCGTGGTTCTCGCTGATGACGCCGCACCAGATGGCGTTCGGCGTTTTCGGCTTGCAGCTCAATCTCATCATTGCGGCCGTTACAATCCTCGCACTGTTCCTCAACGGCGAGGCGTTCCGGTTCCGTTTCGACCCAATCACCGGCTGGCTGCTGGCGGTGATGTGCTGGTTGTTCGTGTCCCAGTCAGCGTCGCTCGATCCTGAAAACTCCGCCGAATACGTTGATCGGTTCACCAAGACCTTGCTCTTCGTCATTCTCTGCGTTCAGACGGCGACTAGCCGGCTCCGCCTTCACGCGCTGATCTGGGTCTTCGTCCTGACGATGGGATATTTCGCCGCAAAGGGCGCAGTATTCACCATCGTGACTCTCGGCGAGTTCCGCGTGCAGGGCGTGCCAAATACAATCCTCGAAGACAATAATCACATGGGCATCGCCATCGCGACGACGCTGCCGATGATGCTCTATCTCCGCAGCGTCGCGGCGAGGCCCTGGGTGAAGACGGCGCTGGGCGTTCTCTTCGCGCTCTCGATCTTCGCCGTCATCGGCACGCAGTCGCGCGGCGCTTTCATCTCGCTCGTCGTGTTTGGCGGGTTCTTCTGGTGGAACTCGAAGAACAAGGTCGTGATTGCCGCCGCTGCGATCTTGATGTCGCTGCCGGCCATTGCGTTCATGCCGTCAAAGTGGACCGAGCGGATGTCGACGATCAGCGCAGCGGGTCAGGACGACTCCTTCATGGGACGGGTCGACGCATGGGTCATCAATACGAAGTTCGCCCTGAAGCATCCCTTGACCGGCGCCGGCCTCAGAAATCCCTACCAGCAGGACCTTGCTGAAAAAGTCGATCCGGTTCGCGCGCCGCGCGCCAAAGCCGCGCATAGCGTTTATTTCGAGATGCTCGGCGGCGCGGGCTTCGTCGGCCTTGGTCTCTATTTGGGGCTTCTCGCGACCGCCTACTTTACGGCCAACCGCCTATTCCACGAGGGCGCGATTTCGACAACGCCACCCTGGCGTTCGCGGCTCGGCTATTATGGGCAGATGTCGCTCGTCGTATTCGGCATCGGCGGGGCATCGACCTCGCTCGAGATGTGGGACGGTTATCTAGTCGTCATCGCATGCATCGCCGCGGCTGCGAGGCTGCCTCAGTTGGCGCAGGAGCCGGCGCAAACTGATCGTAAAGCGCCACATGGCTGGCGAATGGGCGCGCGCGGATCGCCGCTGTCCTCGTATGGCAAAGAGGTTACTACACGCAGCTGACTTCAGACGACGCGCAGGCGCCCCGTCCGCGACGGACGCAAGGTCGCGTCCTCGTGCGCATGATCATGGTCATGGACTTGACCGCGGGCCGGCGCGCCGTCGCAGCAGCCGCCGGTTTCAATCTGGATGGTCGATTCATGGATGCCGAACTTCTCGGCCAGCCGCGCTTTCAGCAGAGCAAGGGTCTCTTGCGCGGGCGCATCAACCCGCAGCCGTACATGCAACGTCGCTTGCGGATGCTCCGGCGTAAGCTGCCAGATCTGGATGCTGTGCACATCCTCAACTGCTTCGCTTACGCTGGCGAGTTCCTTTGCAACGACATTTGTATCTACGCCCCTCGGCGCTCCTTCCAGAAGAATGTGCGCGGTCTCCCGAAGCAGCTTGTACGCGGAATAGCCAATGAGAGCCGCAACAAGTATCGACAGCAGCGGATCTATGCGCGTCCATCCCGACAGCGCGATTATGACTGCCGCAGCTACGGCGGCGACAGAGCCCAAGAGATCGCCGATCACGTGAAGCATGGCGCCGCGGACATTGATATTCGTCGTCGCCGATCCGTGTAGAAGTTTGAATGCGGCGATGTTGGCGAAGAGGCCAAGGACGGCGATCACCAGCATCGGTTCCCACGCTATTTCGACCGGCTGGAAAAAGCGGCGGATCGCCTCCGCGAAAATCCAGAGCATCAGCAAGACGAGCGCGATTCCGTTAACGAAAGCCGCGAGCACCTGAAACCGGCGATAGCCGAAGTGAAGCCGTCCGTCCGCCGGGCGCATCGACAGCCATTGCGCACTTGCAGCAAGCGCCAGCGCGACCGCGTCGGTCATCATGTGGGATGCGTCGGCGATCAACGCCAGCGAACCGGAAAGTAGCCCCCCGACAAATTCAACCACCATGAAGACGGAAATAACCGCCAGCGCCAAAAGCAGGCTGCGTCCGTCGGCATTCGCGTGAACGGCCCCATGGCCGGGCGAAGCGCTGCGGCCGCCGATCAGACTATGCGAATGGTCTTGTCCGTGGTCGTGATGACAATGGGACATTAGCTCGCCTGAATGCGCGATGGACGCACGAAATAGTAGAGCGCGACTGTCACTTACTTAGACGCGCCGCAGCCAGGGCGGCAAGCGCAGAACGTCTCTTGCTCCCAAATTATGTGGATTGCCAGCAACATGCTCATCGCGAGTTAACTTCCCTCGGCCCGTTTCAGTGACGTTATATTGTTATAGTCGCTAGCGTCCGGCCTGCAGCGGCGTTATGCGTGCGACTGCGGCGATCAGGCGGATGCGTAGCGTATCCGCCGGGGCGGCCAAGAGGGTGGGCGTGTCGGACGTTTCGAATATTGAGCCGGGCCTTGTCGCGGCCTTTATTGCTGCGGCGATCAGCGCGATGGGGCTCTTGTCAATGGCGGCGCTTGGCGACTGGGGCCGGCGCAACAGCCCCTATTTCTCCGCCTTTGCAATCGGCGTTCTCCTAGTAGCTGTAATCTTTCATCTTGCACCGGAAGCGCTCAACTACACCCCGGATGCAATCAACTGGATCGTCGCGGGATTTTTCGCGATGGTCGGCGTCGGTATGCTCTTGCGCTTATTTGCCGACAGTCAGCGCAGTCTACTCGGCGCCGCTTTCGGTTATGCTTCTATTATTGCGCTTGGGTTTCACTCGTTCGTTGACGGTCTGATTTATGAAGCGACCTATCACGCGGAAATTTTTACGGGTGCGATCGCGTCGCTCGGTCTCCTGCTTCACGAGTTCCCGGAGGGGGTGATTGCCTATTTTCTCGCCCGCCGAGCGGGGCTCTCGCGTCCGCTTTCAATTTGGTGGGCGTTCGTCGCGGCGTCGCTTACGACAGTCGCGGGCGCTTTTGTCGCGACATACTACATCGAGCGGGTAAGCACGCTGCCGCTTGGTCCCTTGCTTGGTCTCGCTGCTGGCGGCCTTTTGTACATCGTCATCTTCCATCTTGCGCCGCACGCATCGGGCACCCCTAAGCGGCGCGGCTATGTGATGGCCAGCCTCGGCGTCGCCATCGGTCTGGCGGCGATCGTTCTACACAGCCTCGACCATTGATCTGACCGGCTATTTTGACCGACATCCTGCTATGCCGGCGGCGGGAATAACCGCCTTCCAGCCATCCGGCTTCTCAATGCTAATTAGGCCGCGCTCAAGATAGGCCCCACCTTCAAATCCCAAGCCGAATCTTACACGAACGGTGACTTTGAGCCCGTCCCCAGAAAAGGTTTGCGTTTCGAACACACCGAAACCTGCGCCGCCGCCGAACTCCTCAAGTCTCAGCTTTTGCAAAGTCCTATCAACATTAACTTCGGCGCCTTTCTCCGAGATGGCTCGGAAGACCGGGATCGGCCGTTCTGCATCGAGCGTCCACAATATCATTCCGCACGCGCCGGGCGGCAGCGCCGGGTCGGGCAACGCGCCCGCGGTTTCGCTCGCACCAGAGGATCCCGGCGCACCTTTGTTCAGACGGGCATCACGCGAAGCACCTCCCGACGTGCAAGATGCCAGGATTATTCCCGTCATTACAAGCGCACAGCATTGAATTGAATTCATGAACTTAGGCCTTTCAGAACGCCGACTGCATTATAGGAAAGACCATCGCCGCGATTCTCAAATCCGAAGAATTCCAGAGCGCGACTTACATCGGCTTTACGCGGGCGGGCCGCGACCGTCAGCGCGTAGCTGAAATCCGGGCGAACGCTTACAGTCAACTCAGCAGTCCCATCATCGCCCGCGCCGCTAAGCGAAACTAAAAGCGCGCCGCCGCGACAGTCGATCGCACCCGACATAGGAAAAGCGTCGCCAGACCAACGGCGCGCAAACGCCTCAAACGCCGAGGTAGTAATCGCCGCCTTCTCGGCTTCACAGCCCGTGCGAGTAAGCCGTATCCGATCTGCTGTCACACTTGCCGCCCCCTGATAGGGGACGCCGAAAAAGCTGTAACGCCGGATGGCGCCGAGATTGAAGGTTGCGGAGAGGTCCCTGAATTCGACGGCGCCCGGCTGAAAGTGCACGCGAGACGCACCCTCCAGCGCGCCATTTGCGCTCTTCATATCGATCGTGGCGCGCAAGAGAAGCAGGCCTGATGCCCGAAGGCGAAAGTCGATGTCGCCGATCGAAACGTCGCTATAGGATACGCCCCGCAGGCGACCATTCCAAAGCGTCCCTTCTGCACCGGCGAATGAGGTCAGCGGAGCAACGCGTTTTATCGCCCAAGCAGCAAGTCCCGCAGGCGCCCAAGTGACGATCGCAATAAAGAATCCTACGGCGGCGGGGATGACATGCCAACGAAGATCGGAGGGGCGGAATCCGATCACTGCCCGCCTCGGCGCACAAGCGTCAGTTGGGCGCGAACCCCGCCGCCCTTTTCCCGCGCAATATCGGCGGCGGCGACCGTAACGCCAAACCGGCCTTCAAGCGTCCGGAGCCACTCAAATAGTTTCTCAGGGTCCGCCGCTACGGTCGCATCGACGCCGCCGTCCGGCCGTGCGTTGCGAAACGATATCTCCACGCCGCCAGCCGCCGCCGTATCCGTGACGGCGTTGATGATCGGAGTCGCCAGGTCGGCCGCCGCGCTCGTCGCAACTCCACCCACATTGGCGCTGGCGCTGGCGACGAGTCCATAAAGATCTTCGGCCCCGACGCGCTTGGCCGCCATTGACTGTCGCCACCCGATCGCCGGGGCGACGATGAGCTGCACAACGATCAGCAGCGCCGCAATCGCCCCGCCCGCCATCACGAACACGCGCTCCCGCGGCGCGAGCTTCTCCCAGAAAGCCCTCACCGCGCCCTCGCCGTCATTTCCCCAATCCAGTGGTCGCCCGTGCGCCGATATCCGCCATTGTCTGAGGCCTCAATGCCGGCGTCGAGCAGTCCCGTACGAAACGCTTCGATCCCGGCATCGGAGGTGCTCCTTATGCTGAACACATATTGTCCGCGCGCTGCGTCGTATCGGATACGCTCGATCGAGACGCCAGGATGAGCTTCTATTCCCGTCGTCAAACGCGCCGACATCTCAAGGAAACCCGTCGTTTTCGTTCCGCTGGCCAGCAGCCCCCGGACATGGCTGCGGATATCGCCGCCTTCAAAAGTCGGGAACGCCGACCTGTGCAGCGTTTCGGCGGTGTTCTCATAACGTCTTGCAATGCGCCAGTCCTGCAGGCCTGACACCACGCCGAGCGCGACGAGGGCGGCTGCAAGGCTCGCCGCAAGCGCGCCCGGGCGACGCCACAAACCAAGCTGCAGCGCGCGCTGGCGCCTCGGCCGATACTCGCCGGAAAGAAATTCTGGATACTCGCCCTTGTTGGCGAGACCGGCGCCAAAGAGAGCGATGAGATCTGCCTCATGCGCAAGCGGGCGCCGCTCGACCGGCGCGGCGGCCCAGCGGCCGACTTGTTCATGCGAACCGTAGCTGACAATCGTTGCTGCCTCCGCCGCTTGAAGAAACGCGGGCGCGACGATTTCCGCCAGCGCATGGTCGGCAGCGAAGCCGGCGCTTCCTCGCGCAGCGATAATGCGACCGCAATCAGCGGCGACCACACAAAGAGACGGTCCGCCGCCAATCAGCGCGAAATCTACGCTGACGCTTGAAACGGGGACGCCGGCTTCGGAAAACGCATTGATCCACATTTCCATTAGCGATTTGGATATGGCGTAAGCCCGCGCACCTTCATTCCCTGTTGTCAGGACAATGTGGAGATCTTCAACGGCCTCCGCCAACTCGTCTTCGAGTAGGAGCCCGGCCGCCGCGCGCAGTTTTGGCGCCTGCTTCGGCGGCGATGGAATGTCACGCAGCGCGACCTGTTCGCCCGGCAGCACTGCAACGACCTTCGTCGTCTCGGAAAATCGGCTTACGACGCTCGAAAGCGACGCGGCGTTCTCCGCGCGGCCAGCTTCCAACATACGGCCATCGCTGAACGCGCCCCAAGCGACTGGGTCGCTGGGCGTTTCACCAAGTTTCAGAACGACCAGATCGGTCAATCGCTGTCTCCAAATGCACGCAGGTGCAGCGTCGGCGTTCCTTCAGCCGACGCTTCGATGATCAGCTTTTCTTCCACAAAACGCTGATCCGCTTCAAGCAGAACCCGGACTTCGATCCAGGTTGATTGGGTGTTCGCCGCGTCCGTTAACAAAATTCCATCGGGATTAGGAAATCCCGCCCAGAAAGCGGAGGCGTCAGGCTGCCATCCGCCTGGCGGCCTTTCCAGAATGTGCGCGCGTATTTCGGCGAGAGGCCAGGTTCCGTCCGTGATCGCGTGAATGAGAGGCGCATCCTCGGGCCTCAGCGCATTAACGTTTATCGCAATTTTTTGGCCGGCCGGCCTCGCGCAGAGAACGGGAGCGATGCGCGTGTAAATCTCCCGCGTGACGCCGTCGACGGCGCGAAGTTCGGACACAGACGCGACCGGACCACCGGCGGTGCGAAATGGGGTCGTCAGCCCGGTATAGAAATTGTCTTCCGCGCCCTGCGACTCCACATTCGAATCTGCGTCAAGAAAATCAGAAACGGCGGCGGCGACCGACTGCGCTTCGTTGCCGCCCAATCCGATCGCCTCAAGAAGCGTCGCAAGGCGAGCCTTCTCCTCGGGTACCGCCGCGCCGTTCTCACCGATGAGGCTGTTGACGTTGAAGCAGCGCGTGGCGTCGGCGAAACGAAGCGCCGCCGCGCCTCGCTCGGCCGGCAACGCCAGCTGCTGCGAGAAGAGCCCGCCCTCATTCGTCGCCGACTGAAGCGCGCCGCCTGCAGCCGCCTTTTCGAGGAGGGCGAGAGCGATGCGTTCCGCAGCGATCGCCTGCCAAAGCATTTCAGTGCGCGCGCGTTCGTTCGCTCCGCGCCGGACGCCGGTCGTGACGATCGTCGTCAGCGATAAAAGGACGAAAGACAAGGTAGCGACAAGCAGCAGCACAATGACCAGCGCAGCACCGCGCTGCTTTTTGCTTTCGGTCACAGCCCCCATCCACCGATATAGAAGAGCTGCTCGAATGCGCCGAGTTTCTTCGTCGTAAGCGTCAAGCGAACCCCCTCGGGAAGCGGCTTGGCGAACTGCGGCGAAGGCCATAGGTCCGCCCAATTGATCCCGGCGCTCGTCTCATTAAGGAAGAACGAAACCTCTGCAGCTTCAACGCCCGAGACGAGCGTGCGATCCGTGCGCGGCTGCCCTTCCGCATCATCAAGGTAAGGGCGGGTACGGCGGATGAGGCGGTCGCCGATCAGGATATATTCGATCGCCTGAAGCGACGGCCGCGGCGCGATGGCGCCGGGGTTCTCCCACCCGCGCCGGACGAAGACCATCAGAACGGTTTCGCCTTCCTTCGGGATGCGGAACGCAAGGCCCTTGCCGCCGAGGAAGGCGCCGGGATTCCTATTGCCGAATTGGTCGCGGGTGACACGCGGCGCCGCCTGCAACAAATCTTCCTTGATAACGATCCGGGCGACCTGCATCTGGCGGATGAAAGCATCGGCCTCGCCGAGCTGGTCGCGGCCTTCCACCGTAAGGCGAAGCGCGTATACCGCAACCCCAGAAATCATCGCAAAGATAAGAAGTGCGACGAGCAGTTCCGGGAGCGTGACGCCGCGCTGCGAAGACTTCATGTTGCAACCTTCACAGTTTCAACGCGCGCCAGCGTCTGCGGCGATCCTTTGAGCCGTACTGTGAGCGATATCTTGCGAAGTTCCTCCCCGGCGTCGGTGACGATCGTGCTCCATTCAAACGCCCGCCCGGCGAACTCGACTTCGCCCGAGCGCTCGCCGAGATCAGGCGCAGCGGCGCGCAAGAGCTCCTCCACCATCAGATTGTCGGCGACAATCGACGCCGCCAGGCGGTCGCGTTCATTGGCGGCGAAGTTCGCGCCCTGAGACAGGAGGGCGAACGCCGATATCGCGACCGCCGCGAGGATAGCCATGGCGACGAGCGTTTCGACAAGCGTCAGACCGCGCTGTCGTTTAGTCTTGTATCGCAGATGCCGACCTCCCCTAGACATCGGGCTTCACTGTCAACTCCCCATCATGGCCGAGGCTGACGACATAAGCGCCTTGCGCGCTCGTGAGCCGGGCGAAAAACGAAACAGGCGCGCCAATCGGATCGAGGCGAATTATCTTCGGTTCGTTATCCTCGGTTTCCGCCGGCTTTTCATCGCCAAGGGCCTGCGCGTTCGCGAGCGCGGCGTCATTGAATTCGACCGTCGCTGCGACGCCGCGGTCGAACTCGGCGCGCTGGAATGCGCGATCGATCCCATCGGTCACCCATTTCCCACCGACATATCGTTCGAACCCATATCCCGTCGCATCGACGACAAGCCGATAGGTCGCGCCAGTCATGACCATTTCATCAAGCACGATATTGACGCTTGCGGCGAACCGGAGAGCATCGCGTTCGACGACAGCGCGCGAGGGCGGAGCGTTGAGGAGAACCAGCGACGACGCCAGCCCAAGAATGACGATGACGACGAGAACCTCGACGAGCGTCAGCCCCCGCTCGCCGGCCCGCTTCACCGGCTCGCCTGCCAGTTCACGATATCGGCGTTCACGCCTTCCCCGCCTTCGACCCCGTCGGCGCCAAGGGAGAAAATGTCGATTGGTCCGTGCTGCCCAGGCTGACGATATTGATATGGCTTGCCCCATGGATCCAGCGGAATAGAGCGGAGATAGCCGCCCGGTCGATATTGATCCTTGCGCGGATCGTCGGCCGGCGCCTCAACGAGCGCCTGAAGGCCCTGTTCAGTGGTCGGATAAGTGAACATGTCGAGGCGGTACTGATCGAGCGCGTTCTCAATCGTGCCTAGATCGATCTTGGCCTTGCGCGCCGCGGCGCGGTCGCGCTCGGGAAGGACATTGACGACGACGAGCGCGGAAATAAGCGCAAGGATCGTTAGCACCACGAGCAGCTCGATGAGCGTGATGCCGCGCTGCCGACGGCGATTCTTGAGAAGGGACATCAAATCGAGCTCCGTTTCCATAGTGATTTCATCAGGCCGACGCGAGGCTGTTGAGCCGCAAGATCGGCAATAGGATAGCGACAACGATGAGCATGACGACCCCGCCCATGCCGATAATGATCGCCGGCTCAAGCAGACGCAAGGCGACGGTAGAGGTGGTATCGAACTCCTCTTCTAGTTGCGCAGCGGCCTTGTCCAGCATCAGCGGCACTGCACCTGCCCTTTCGCCGGCCGCGACCATATGGGTCATCATCGGCGGCAGCACGGCCGCCCGCTTGAGGCTCGCCGCCATGGATGCGCCCTCGCGCACCTGCGTTATGACGGTTTCAAGCTTCTCGCGCATATAAGTGTTGCCGACGGTGCGGCTTGCGCCGCGCAAGCTGTCGAGTAACGGCGCGCCGCCGGCGAACAGCGTCGCAAGCGTGCGCGCGAATCGCGCGCCATCGAGACCGCGCAGAAGCTTGCCGAGCAGCGGCAGGGTCAAAATCCAGGCGTCAAAAGATCGCTTGAAGGACGGCGTTTTCAACGCCCGCCAGAACCCTGCTCCCGAAATAGCGACGCCCGCAATCAGGAGAATCCCATACTGCGCGAGGAAATTTGAAATGCCGATGACGATCTGGGTCACAATAGGCAGCTTTGCGTCGAAAGTCTGAAACTGCTCGACGATCTTCGGAACGACGCCGATCATGAGCGCGGTGACGACGCCCGCCGCGACGAGCGCGAGGGCCGCCGGATAGATGAGCGAGGCGACGGCCTTGTTCATCATGGTGCGGTTCTTTTCGAGCATAGTTGCAAGCCGGTCGAGCACGCCGGCAAGGTCGCCCGATGATTCTCCCGCCGCCACCACAGCGCGATAGAGATCCGGAAACGACTTCTTATCCTCGCCAAGCGCATCGGCGTAGCGCCACCCTTCCAGCACCCTCTCTCGTACCGCGAGCATGCGCTTCCTCACGCCAGGCTTTTCGGTCTGCAGCGCAACTGCGTTCAGCGCCTCTTCAAGCGGCGTCGCGGCTCCGACGAGCACCGACAATTGACGCGTCATGATCACCAGATCATTGGCCTTCAGGCGCGGCGGCGACTTAGACCCGGCTGCGTTCGCTTCGCGCGGCGCCGAGACTGATACCGGCGTCAGGTCGAGACGGCGGAGCTCCCGACGTGCAAGGCGCGGATTCTCAGCGTTGACGACGCCGCGTTTTGCGCGCCCGGCGAGATCGAGCGCCTCATATTCAAACGACGGCATCGTCGTCATCCTGGCGCACAACGCGCAGGACCTCCTCAATCGACGTCAGGCCGCTGAGCACATGGCGGAATCCAGCTTCCGCCAACGTATCGGCGCGGCGAAAGACGTGCGCGCTGATTTCTTGCTCGCTGGCGTTCTCGTGAATGAGTTTTCGCGCGTGTTCGTCGACAACCATAATTTCATAGACGCCGACTCGGCCTTCGTAACCCGTATGCCCGCAGCGCCCGCAGCCCTTCGGCCTATATATCGTCACCTCCGGGCCTGCGCCGAGCAGGCGCTGTTCCGCGTCGTCGGGCGCATGCGGATCTTTGCAGGTCGGACAAAGCCGCCGGACAAGGCGCTGCGCGAGCACCGCCGCAATCGTCGATGAAAGCAGGAAGGGCTCGGCCCCCATGTCGCGCAGACGCGTGATGGCGCCGACCGCCGAGTTCGTGTGCACGGTCGAAAGCACGAGATGGCCAGTCAGCGAAGCTTGGATTGCGATTTCCGCCGTCTCGACGTCGCGAATCTCGCCGACCATCACGATGTCGGGGTCCTGGCGCAGGATAGCGCGCAAGCCGGTTGCAAAAGTCATCCCGACTTTTGGATTGATCTGCGTCTGGCCGACGCCGTCAATGGCGTATTCGACGGGGTCTTCGACCGTTAGGATGTTGCGGGAGGGATCGTTGAGAAGCTTAAGCGATGCGTAGAGCGTCGTCGTCTTGCCTGAACCCGTCGGACCGGTGACAAGGATGACGCCGTTTGGCCGCTGCAGCGCCTGATGAAGCCGCTTCAGGATGTCCGCCGGCATGCCTAGTGCGTCGAGATCGAAGCTCGCCTCCTCTTTATCGAGGATACGCATGACGACGCGCTCACCAAATCGCGCCGGCAGCGTCGACACCCGGACGTCGATCATCTTTCCGCCGAGCGAAAGAGAGATGCGTCCGTCCTGCGGCAAGCGTTTTTCCGCGATGTCGAGTCGCGCCATAACTTTTACCCGGCTCGTCAGAACCGGCGTCATACGCGAGGGAAGCGAAAGGATCTCCCGCAGCACCCCGTCGATGCGCAGGCGTATCGACAGCGTCCTCTCGTAAGGCTCGATATGAATGTCAGAAGCCTTGAGCTTCACCGCCTCGGCGATGATCGCATTGATGAGGCGGATGACAGGCGCGTCATCCTCCGTATCAAGAAGATCGGCCGTCGCGGGGAGCCCCTCGGCGAGCGTCGCGAGGTCGTCTTCGCCGCCTTCCATCTTGAAATCGTCGGCGCGTATGCCGGCCGCCGAGTAAATCTCCGACAGCCTGCGCTCAAACGCGTCGCTGGGCATCATGTCGATCGCAATCGGTCCGTTAACGAGCCGGCGCACCTCGATCAGGGCGCGAGGATCGGGTTGGCCGCGCGCGCCCACGCGCGCCGGCCGCGACGCGGTGTCGAGGACGATCAGCCCGTTCTCCTTCGCGAAAGCGTAGGCGAGCCTAATCGGTTTTGCTGCGGTCGTTTGGCTCATGACC
Organism: uncultured Caulobacterales bacterium; assembly: GCA_964576815.1. Taxonomy (GTDB): domain Bacteria; phylum Pseudomonadota; class Alphaproteobacteria; order Caulobacterales; family Parvularculaceae; genus Amphiplicatus. The sequence continues at coordinate 15,222 of CAZNXR010000006.1, forward strand.
CGATGTTAGAGGACGCTATTCCGAGGGCGTCAATTGCTCGGGCACAGCGGGATCGGCGTTGCTGGGCGCGTCAGCATCTGAATCCACTTCGTACCCGCCCGTCACCTGCTCGATCAGGCGCTCCATTTCCGAACGGGCCCGCCCGCTGGACAGCAGTTCCCGGGCTTTTATGTAGTCGAATTTCTTGCGGGTGACGCTCTCGCCCGTCGCCCGGTCGCGAATGATTGTTGGACGCAGGAAGACCATCAAATTGCGTCGATCGCGTGATCGTGACGTCGTGCGGAAGAGGTTACCAGCAATAGGAATGTCACCGAGCAGCGGAACCTTTTCCTGGGTGAGGCCGTCATTCTGATCGACGAGGCCGCCGATGACCAGAATGCCGCGGTCATCGACCACGGCTGTCGTTTCAATCTCCCGCTTATTTGTAATGAGGTCCGTCGATGTGTTGATGATCTGACCGGCGACGCTCGATGTTTCCTGCCGGATCTTCATCGTAACAGTGCCGCCCTCGTTTATCTGGGGCGTGACCTCGAGAATGATGCCGACCTGCTCGCGCGAAACGGTCCGGAACGCGTTCTGGAAATTGTCGCCGACCGCTTCGCCCGTGGTAATTGGAATTTCCTGACCGACGGACAGCTTCGCCGCCTCATTATCGAGCGTGACGACGGAAGGGAACGACAGCACGTTCGACTGCGTATCGCGCTTCAGCGCGGTGACCACCGCCCCGAAGACAGCATCATTTCCGATCCGGCCTCCAGCGCCAGCGATAAAGCCGTTTGTATTCAAAAGGGAATTGATCGCCGTAGTTGCGAGCGTGTTGCCCAGCGTTGTGTTCGTCCCATTGTCGTCGTCGCCGCCTGTGCCGCTGTCATCTCCCTGCAGCAAGCCCGGATTGAGAAGCAGGGCGCCGGCCGCCGCAAGAACGTTCGGCGAGACCCCGCCGAAATTTGTCGCAGTGAACGGCACTCGCTTGCCGTCAAGCGGCGCGAGAAAATATTCGACGCCGAGCGCCTTGGCGGTAGTGTCCGTGACCTCGACAATAATTGCTTCGATCTGCACCTGTGCGCGGCGCACGTCGAGCTGCTCTACGACTTTTCGCAGCGTCTGCTGAATGTCGGCGTCGCCGGAAATAATGACCGAGTTTGTCGCCTTGTGAAACGAGATGTTGGCGCGTCCGGGCGCCGCCGCTGCGGGCGCCGCGCCGTCGGCCGCTTGCGCCTGCGCGGTTGCGAGCTCCTTCAGGAGTTTCGACATATCTTCCGCATCGGCGTGATTGAGCGTGATGACGGATAGATCGCTTTTAGCTTTCCCGATGCGGTCAAGTTCGGCGACAACGCCGATCAGGCGCGACAGGATCGCCGGCTCCGCGCGCATCAGCAAAGAATTGCTGCCGGCGACAGGCACAATGCTTACCGAGGAAGCGCCCGGCGCGCCCTCTT